>NZ_SPHM01000024.1:0-55554 GCF_005844125.1 Pseudoflavonifractor sp. BSD2780061688st1 E11 | reverse complement strand
GCATACGAAGATTTAGTAAAGATGAGCCTGGATGAGCAGAAGCGTCTAGAGTATGAAGCCAGAGAGAAAGCGATCCTGGATTACAGATCCAATATGGAGGGAGCCAGGAATAGGGGCTTCCAGCGGGGCATGGAGCAGGGCTTCGAGCGTGGAATTACTCAGGGAGAGCAGTCGATGCTGATTCAGCTTTACCGAAAGAACCGTCTGACGTTGGAAGAGGCGGCAGAAGAGGCAAAAATGCCAGTAGAAGAGTTCCAAAAGCTTGTGGAAAGCAAAGAGGAATAATATACATTTTTGCGGAAGGCGGTCTTCCGGTAGAAGATGTTGCGTGGGCATGTGACTGTTATGACGCAGCGCGGGAAATGCAGATCGGAACGTCTTTGAATCTCTGGGATATCCCGGCTATGCAGTAGTGTGCGGGTAGAAAAACAGCATGAAAAAGTGAAAAAGGATAGATTATCAGCACTCTTTTGGAAAGAGTGCTAATTTTCTATTGACTTTTTCAGATTCGAGTATTAAGATTACTGTTAGATGTGAAAAGAAGATATGCCGGCGGAGCTGAAAGTGCCATGAGAAGGAGTGCACCGCCGGCACGATATATGATGAAGGAGTGATTATCATGTCAGTAAAAAAAGGAAGTCTTTCCATCAGCAGTGAAAATATTTTTCCTATTATAAAGAAGTGGGTGTATTCAGACCATGACATTTTCTTCCGTGAGATGATTTCAAACGGATGCGACGCCATTACAAAGCTGAAAAAGCTGGATATGATGGGCGAATACAGCCTGCCGGAGGATTACAAGCCGGAGATTCACGTTGTGGTCAATCCGGAAGAGAAGACACTGAAATTCATCGATAACGGTATCGGTATGACAGCAGATGAGGTAGAAGAATACATCACCCAGATCGCATTTTCCGGTGCAACCGAGTTCCTTGAGAAATATAAAGATAAGACGACAGAAGACGATATGATCGGCCACTTTGGACTTGGATTTTACTCTGCGTTCATGGTAGCGGATGAAGTGCATATCGATACTCTTTCCTATAAAGAAGGAGCTGAATCCGTTCACTGGGTAAGCGAAGGCGGCACAGAGTATGAGATGCAGCCAGGCAATAAGGAAGGCGTAGGTACCGAGATTACTTTGTTCTTAAATGAGGACAGTTTACAGTTTGCAAACGAATACCGTGCAAGAGAAGTACTTGAGAAATACTGCTCTTTCATGCCGGTTGAGATTTATCTCGAAAAGGCCAATGCACCGACCGAGTATGAGACCATCGATGAGAGCGAACTGAAAGATACCGACGTCGTAGTAGAGCACATCCATGAAGATGCAAAGATGGAAGAGCGCGAGAATGAAAACGGCGAAAAAGAAATGGTAGAAGTTTCTCCGGCTAAAGAGAAAGTCAAAATAGAGAAACGCCCGGTTCCGATCAATGACATTCACCCGCTGTGGGCAAAACATCCAAACGAATGCAGCAAAGAAGACTACATCGAGTTTTACAGAAAAGTATTCCTGGATTACAAAGAACCATTATTCTGGATCCATCTGAATATGGACTACCCGTTCAACCTGAAAGGAATCCTGTACTTCCCGAAGATTAACACCGAGTACGATTCCATTGAAGGAACAATTAAGCTGTACAACAATCAGGTATTTATTGCGGACAATATCAAAGAGATCATTCCGGAATACCTGATGCTCTTAAAAGGTGTGATTGACTGTCCGGATCTTCCGCTGAACGTATCACGAAGCGCTCTGCAGAACGACGGATTTGTAAATAAAGTGGCTGACTACATTTCCAAGAAAGTCGCTGACAAACTGACAGGAATGTGCAACACAGATCTGGAAAATTACGAGAAATACTGGGACGATATCAGTCCGTTCGTAAAATTCGGATGCCTCAAAGACCAGAAATTCTGCGATAAGATGATGGATTCCATCCTCTTCAAGAACCTGGATCACAAGTATCTGTCCATGAAAGAACTGATCGGCGAAGCACCGGAAGAAACCGAAGAAGAAAAGACAGAAGATCAGAAAGCAGAAACAGCAGACGAGAAGAAAGAGCCGGAGAAGAAGACCATCTACTACGTGACAGATGAACAGCAGCAGAGCCAGTACATCAACATGTTCAAGAGCCAGGGCATGGATGCGGTCATCCTCTCCCACAATATCGACTCTCCGTTCATCACACAGTTAGAGCAGAGAAATCCACACATCCACTTCCAGAGAATTGACGCTGATGTCACAGATCAGTTCAAAGAAGAAGTGAGCGCAGAAGAAAAAGAAACATTCGACAAACGCGCAGAAGAAATTGCCGGTATCGTGAAAAAAGCGATGAACAACGAAAACTTAAACGTCAAAGTCGAAAAACTCAAAGACGAGAGCGTTGCATCCATGATGACCCTCTCCGAAGAGTCCAGAAGAATGCAGGAAATGATGAAGATGTATGGCATGGGCGGTATGGACGCCTCCATGTTCGGAACCGACACCACACTCGTACTGAACATCAACCATCCACTGGTACAGTATATCGAAAACAACAAAGACAACGAAAACATCAACCTCATCTGCCAGCAGCTCTACGACCTGGCAATGCTGTCAAACAAACCACTCAACCCGGAAGAAATGACAGCATTCATCAAACGAAGCAACGACATCATGATGATGCTCACAAAATAACTTTTTTATTCAAAGGGGACGTGTTCCGATGCATCGGAACACGTCCCCTTTGAAAAATCTGTATTGCAATCTGTACCGTACAACTTTTGCGTTTGTGGTGTTTTCTACCGATTTTCTTCGAATTCCAGTCCTTTTTGTGTGAATATTTTGGTTACCATGCTGTCCCATGTGTGTTCCAGGCTTTTGTCAAGTACAAATGTGTGAAAGGATGTTCCAGTGGTGCATGTGAGTCTGGTGCCGTCGAAGCGGAAGTTCAGATACAGTCCTTTGATATCGCTGGTTTGGTATGGGAGTCCTTCGTTTTGGAGGAGGGACTCGATCTGGTCCGGAGCGAGGGAGAGAATGAAGTGAAAGCGTAATGGTGTCTGTTTTCCTTTGATGAGGGAGAAGCAGTATTCTCTTACCTGTTTCCAGCGGACGTAAGGCTCAGGGCTTTCATTTTCGGTGTCCGGATAGAATTCCGGGTGGTAGGTTCCGTCGATCTGGAAGGTGCAGTAGGTCGTGATTTCTCCGCTGATGAAGGAGAAATTGTCGAAGCGGCTGGACAACAGAAGGACGGACATACAGTTTTTTGTATTCATGATATAGCTGACCATTCGTAAGCCTCCATGGTTTGTAGTTTCTTAATTTCCTTGTACCAGTATACCAGAATCGTTGTAAAAAAGATATAGACTTGTTTGGAAGTTCTCCCGGCGTTGACTTTTTGTCTTGTTGTAAGTAAGATAGAGGTAGCGCAAAATGAGATCAGGAGGTCAGATGACAATGAATGAAATAGAACGCTTGCTTACATTTACAAAGGAAGCAGTTTCCCCGTTCCATACGGTGGAGGCGGCGGGAAAGCTGCTGGAGGAGAAGGGATTTTCCCCGCTTTCCTGGAAAGAGGAATGGAACCTGAATCCGGGCGGAAAATACTACCTGGTTCACCATGGATCCGCGCTCTTTGCATTTACCATCGGAAAAGACGCAAAGAAGGAGCAGGAGATACGGATGGCGGCAGCCCATGGTGATTTTCCGGGATTTCGGATCAAACCGGATCCGGATATGAAGGCAGAAGCGTATATCAGGCTGAATACGGAGCCTTATGGAGGGGTGAATCTGGCGAGCTGGCTGGACCGTCCGCTTTCAGCAGCGGGACGTGTGGCAGTCCGCGGGAAAGATGCCTTTCATCCGGAAATGCGGCTGGTAGATTTTGAAAAACCGGTTCTGACGATTCCGAATATTGCTATTCATCTGGATCGTGAGATGAATAAAGGAAGAGAATTAAACCGTCAGACCCAGATGCTCCCGCTTGCAGCCATGGGAACCGGAGCGGAAGAGAAGGGATTTTTTAAGAAATACCTAGCGAAAAAGCTGGATGTAGCGGAGGAGGATATTCTGGAATATGAGATGAATATCTACAATGCGGATCCGGGAGAGCTGATTGGATTTGAAGAGGAATTTGTATCCGGACCGAGACTGGACGACCTGACCGGAGTGCTTGCGATTCTGGAAGGTCTCTGGGACGGCGAAAGAACGGGCGGCATCAATCTTGGAATCGTGTTCGACCATGAGGAGATCGGAAGCAGCACCAAGCAGGGAGCCGGATCGACGCTGCTTCTTCTGCTTCTGGAGAGAATTGTGACAGCTCTTGGATGGGACCGGATGGATCTTCTGAGAATGCTGGAGGATACGATGCTGCTTTCTGTGGATGTAGCCCACGGTGTACATCCGAATTATCAGGAAAAGGCGGATCCGACGAATCATCCGGTGCTGAACGGGGGATTCTGTATCAAGGAAGCTTCTTCCCAGAGCTACGCTACGGACAGCGAAGCGATTGCCATTGTACAGGCACTCTGCGAGGAAGAAAAGATTCCGTACCAGAAATTTGTAAACCGCTCGGACGGAACCGGTGGCGGAACACTGGGAGCGATTGCGTCCGCCCTGGTACCGGTGCGGACCATTGATATCGGCGTGCCGCTTCTTGCCATGCATTCCAGCAGGGAACTGATGGGAAAGAAAGATATGAAAGCGCTGACTTCCTTTATCCGCACTTTCTTTTCAGCGGAATAATGGAAGATGAGAAAGAGAAAAGGGGAGAAAACAGGATTTTGAACAGCCAGATCGAACGACAGTTTCAGGAACGTTCCAAAAGAGAAGCCTTACGTCTGAATAAATTTTTGAGCGAAGCAGGGGTCTGCTCCCGCCGGGAGGCGGACCGTCTGATTGAAGCCGGCCGGGTGACCGTGGACGGAAAAAAGGCCGGGACCGGCATGAAGATCACGCCGGGACAGGAAGTCCGGGTAGACCAGAAACTGGTGAAACCGGAGGAGGAAATGATTGTCCTTGCGGTCAACAAGCCAAGGGGAATTGTCTGTACGGAAGAGAAGCGGGAGCCGGACAATATTATCCGCTTTCTCAATTATCCGACCAGAATCACGTACGCAGGCAGGCTTGACAAGGATTCCGAGGGACTTCTTCTGATGACAAATAACGGGGATATTATCAATAAGATGATGCGGGCAGGCAATTATCATGAAAAGGAATATCTTGTTACGGTGGACAAACCGGTGACAGAGGAATTCCTGAAGCATATGGCCCGTGGAGTTCCGATTCTTGATACGGTGACAAGACCATGTCAGGTAAAGAAAGAGGGGAAAAAGACCTTCCGGATTATCCTGACACAGGGACTGAACCGTCAGATCCGCCGGATGTGCGAGGCACTCGGCTATAAGGTCGTGACGCTGAAGCGTGTGCGGATCATGCAGATCCGCCTTGGAGATTTAAAGCCGGGGCAGTACCGGACTCTTACAGAGCAGGAGCTTGCAAGCCTGGATCGGATGCTGGAACACTCTTCCAACATGCCGGAGCGTGACCGGAAGAACCGGGAAAGAAAAGAGAACAGGAGACAGAAACCATGACAAAAATACAGGGAAGCATAGAAGAAAAGAAGCAGAGGATGACCGAGCTTGTCGATCTGTTGAATCAGGCAGGACGCGCCTACTATCAGGAAGCGCGGGAGATCATGAGCAACTTTGAGTATGACAGGCTTTATGATGAACTGCTTTCGCTGGAGGAAGAGCTTCAGACGACCCTTGCGGCAAGCCCGACGGTGCATGTCGGATACGAGGTAGTCAGCGAGCTTCCAAAAGAACGGCACGAGCGTCCGATGCTCTCTTTGGACAAGACCAAGGAGGTGGGCCGTCTGAAAGAATTTCTGGGAAACCAGACTGCCCTGCTTTCCTGGAAAATGGACGGGCTTACGATTGTCCTGACCTACCGGGACGGGGCGCTTTTTAAGGCGGTCACCAGAGGAAACGGAGAAATCGGGGAGGTTGTTACCAACAATGCCCGGGTGTTCAAAAACATTCCGTTAAAGATTCCTTATCAGGGAGAACTGATTCTCCGTGGCGAGGCGGTGATCCGCTACGATGATTTTGAGCGGATCAACGAGGAAATCGAGGATGTGGATGCGAAATACAAAAATCCGCGGAATCTTTGCAGCGGTTCCGTGCGGCAGCTGAATAATGAGATCACGGCAAAGCGAAATGTCCGCTTTTATGCCTTTTCCCTTGTGCGGGCGGATGGCGTAGACTTTGAGAACTCCAGAAAACGCCAGATGGAGTGGTTAAAAGAACAGGGCTTTGAGACTGTAGAATATCATATGGTAAATGCAGGCACGATCGAGGAAGAAGTGGCCTGGTTTGCGGATCAGATTCAGAAAAATGAAGTGCCGTCCGACGGGCTGGTGCTTCTGTATGACGACATTGCTTACGGCCAGTCTTTAGGAAGTACTGCCAAATTCCCCCGGGATTCCTTCGCTTTTAAATGGGCGGATGAAATCCGGGAGACGACGCTTCGGGAGATCGAGTGGAGTCCGTCCAGGACAGGGCTGATTAATCCGGTGGCTATTTTCGATCCGGTGGAGCTGGAGGGAACGACCGTTTCCAGAGCCAGCGTCCACAATATCAGCATTATGGAGGAACTGGAGCTGGGCGTCGGGGACCGGATTCAGGTGTACAAGGCCAATATGATTATCCCGCAGATCGCGGAAAATCTGACCAGAAGCGGAGTACGGGACATTCCGGAAACGTGTCCGGTGTGCAGCGGGAAGACTGAGGTCCGGCAGATCCTGAATGCGAAAGCGCTCTACTGTACGAATCCGCAGTGTCAGGCAAAACAGATCAAGGCATTCACCCTTTTTGTCAGCCGGGATGCCATGAATATTGACGGGCTTTCTGAGGCGACCATGGAAAAGCTGATCGGAAAGGGATTCATCCACGAGTTTGCGGATATCTACCACCTGGATGAACACCGGGAGGAGATTCAGGGGATGGACGGTTTCGGAGAAAAGTCCTGCCAGAATCTGCTGGACAGTATTGAAGCGTCCAGAGAGACGACACTTTCCAGGCTGATCTACGCCCTTGGTATTGAAAACGTGGGGGCGGCCACGGCAAAACTGATTTGCAGACAGTTTGATGACGATCCGGAAAAGATTGCCGATGCAGACCGGGAGGCATTGAGCCGGATTCAGGGAATCGGGGATGTTATTGCCGGAACATTTACAGAGTATTTTCAGGATCCGGAAAAGAGAGCCCGGTATGAAAATCTGTTAAAGGAAGTTCATCTGCAAAAGGAAGAACGGCAGGAGCAGCAGAGCTTTGCCGGAATCAATTTTGTCATTACCGGATCGGTTACACATTTTAAAAACAGAAACGAAGTCAAGGAAGAGATTGAGAAACGGGGCGGTAAGGTGACAGGTTCTGTAACATCCAAAACAAACTACCTGATCAACAATGACACCGAATCCACTTCCTCCAAAAACCGGAAGGCGAAAGAGCTCGGAATTCCGATTCTTTCGGAGGAAGATTTTCTGGATATGCTGAAAAACGAGGGATAAAAATGGGAAATCATGCAGAAAATAAAATAGAAGCGTACCTGCCCTTCTGGGAGAGCCTGACTGAGCCCCAGAAGGCGAAGATCCGTTCGGAGGCAGTGCAAAAAACAGCCGGAAAAGGAGAAATTGTCCACCGGGGAAGCGGTGACTGCCTGGGATTTCTGATTGTAAAAAGCGGGCAGCTAAGAGCCTATGTGGTCTCGGAGGAAGGAAAGGAGATCACGGTATACCGGATGTTTGAGAGGGATATGTGCCTTCTGGCGGCAAGCTGTATTTTCCGGAACATTGATTTTGAGATCTGGATGGAGGCGCGGGAGGAAACGACCTACTGGGTCATCCCTCCGGTCGTCTATCAGGAGCTGATGGATACGTCTCTTCCGGTCATGAAATATACAAACGACCTGATGGCGGAGCGGTTTTCCGACGTCATGTGGACGATGGAGCAGATCCTTGGAAAGAGTGTGGACAAGCGTCTGGCAGCACTGCTCATCGAGGAAGCCCAGAATACCGGGGAGGAGGAATTTTCCCTCACCCACGACCGGGCGGCGAGAGAGCTTGGAACGGCGCGGGAAGTCGTCACAAGGATGCTGCGGTATTTCCAGCAGGAGGGGCTTGTGCTTCTTTCCAGAGGAAAGGTCCGGATCCTGGACCGGGACCGCCTTTATGCGCTGGCGGAGGAGAGTCTTCGATAAAAAAGCGGCCGGCTTTGTGACTTTGTTACGGAAACAGGTGGGAAATTGCGTATAATAGGAGACAGAAACAAGGAAAACAACAATTCACAGGAGGAATAATAGATGGCAGAAGTAATGACAATCACACAGGAAAATTTTGAAGCGGAAGTATTAAAATCCGAGAAACCGGTATTAATTGATTTCTGGGCAGAATGGTGCGGACCATGCCAGACCTTTATCCCGATCATCCATTCCTACGCAGAGAAGACGGACGCGGTAAAAGTCGGAAAGATCAATGTGGATGAAAACAGAGAGCTTGCAAAGCAGTTCCGGATCCTGAGCATTCCGACAGTCATGCTGTTTCAGAACGGCGAATCCGTAAAACGCCATTCCGGAGTCCTGATGGAGGACGAATTAAAGGCGTGGGTGGAAGAGTAAAGCATCAGTTTAGAAAAACTTTACTTGTCCGAACGGGACATCTGGGCTATAATATCTTCTATAAAATTCTATAAAATCAGTATAGAAGGGGTTTTAGCAAATGTCAGATGAAAAGAATACAACGATCGACGAAGTGAACACAGATGACCAGAAACTCGAAGAGACTGTCAAAGGCGTTGTAGAAGATACGTCAAAAGATGACAGCGAATATGAAAAACTCTGCTCTATCTGCCACCGCCCGGAAAGCATTACGGGAAAGATGATAGAGCTTCCGAATAATCTGTATGTCTGTCCGGATTGTATGCAGAAGAGCTTTGATATGATGAATAACGGACAGATCGACTTAAACCAGCTGATGCGGATGCCGGGTGTTCAGATTCTGAATATGCAGGATCTGGAAAACATGATGCCGAAGCAGCAGAAGGTAAAGAAGAAAAAAGAGAAGAAAGAAGAAAAGCCGGAGCTGGATCTTCACAATATTCCGGCGCCGCACAAGATCAAGGCAAAGCTGGATGATTATGTGATCGGCCAGGAGCAGGCAAAGAAGATTATCTCGGTAGCGGTTTACAACCACTACAAGAGAGTGGTGACCGATACGATGGATGACATCGAGATCGAAAAGTCCAACATTCTGATGCTTGGACCGACCGGTTCCGGTAAGACATACCTTGTAAAGACACTGGCAAGGCTTCTGGATGTACCGCTTGCCATCACGGATGCGACTTCCCTTACAGAGGCCGGATATATCGGTGATGACATCGAAAGCCTGGTGTCAAAGCTTCTGGCGGCAGCCGACAATGATGTAGAGAAGGCGGAGCGGGGAATTATCTTCGTAGATGAGATCGACAAGATTGCCAAGAAGAAAAATACCAATCAGAGAGATGTCAGCGGCGAATCCGTACAGCAGGGAATGCTCAAGCTTCTGGAAGGAAGCGATGTGGAGGTTCCGGTAGGAGCCAACAGCAAGAATGCGATGGTACCTCTGACTACGGTCAATACGAGAAACATTCTCTTTATCTGCGGCGGAGCCTTTCCGGGGCTTGAGCAGATTATCAAAGAGCGGCTCAATAAGCACTCCTCCATCGGCTTTATTGCAGATCTGAAGGACAAATATGACAACGACAAAAATCTGCTGTCAAAGGTGACGGTGGAGGATCTGCGAAACTTCGGAATGATTCCGGAATTTCTGGGACGTCTCCCGGTGATCTGCACATTGCAGAGCCTGGATCGGGATATGTTCGTCAAGATCTTAAAAGAGCCTAGAAACGCGATCCTCAAGCAGTATCAGAAGCTCCTTGCTTTGGATGAGGTGCGTCTGGAATTTGAGGATGACGCGCTGTACGCCATTGCGGAGAAGGCAATGGAGAAGGATACCGGAGCCAGAGCGCTGCGTGCCATTATCGAAGAGTTCATGCTGGATATCATGTATGAGATTCCAAAGGATGACAGCATCGGAGAAGTGATTATCACAAGGGACTACATAGAGGGAACCGGCGGACCGGTGATCCGGCTCAGGGGCCAGGAAGTGCCTCCGCTGCTTGAGAATAATCCGGTACAGGAGTCCGGCCTTTAGAAAAATGAAATAAGTAATATGGGACCTGCATATACTTACAAAAAGTATATGCAGGTTTTTTGATGGATGTAGAACAGTGCAGGGAAGCGGTTTTGTCGGAAGAATATCGGGACTTTATGTTCACAGACCGTTTTTTTTCTTTACTCAGGGAAGGAACCTATCTGACACAGCCGGCAGGAACTTTGTATCAGAATGTGTATCTGCCGCGCTCTGAGGCAGAGCGTTTTCCGGAAAATGATATTCCTTATTATTCCATTCCAAAGTGTTTCACGCCGCTCGATATGGGGGCCTTAAATGCTGCCGGGATTACGACAGTACAGAATTATCCGGGACTGGAGCTGAAAGGGCAGGGGATGCTGATCGGATTTCTGGATACCGGGATCGATTATACAAATCCGGTGTTCCGAAGTCTGGACGGATCCACCCGGATTCTGGGGATCTGGGACCAGACCATTCAGGACGGCAATCCGCCGGAAGGATTCTGCTATGGAAGTGCCTATACAAGAGAAGATATTAACAAGGCACTGCAGCAGGAAGATCCGTTGGCTTTTGTGCCGACAAAAGATGAGGACGGGCATGGAACCTTTACGGCAAGCGTGGCAGCAGGAAGCGCCAATGTGGAGAACCAGTTCGTGGGGGCTGCGCCGGAGGCGATGATTGCCATGGTGAAGCTGAAACCCGCAAAACAGTATCTGCGGGAGTATTATTTTATCCGGGAAGGGGCCTTGGCCTATCAGGAGAATGATATGCTTGCCGGACTTTACTATTTAAACCGGCTGGCGCTGAAATATGACCGGCCGCTTGTACTCTGCGTGCCCCTGGGGGGCAGTCTTGGAGGGCATAACGGGACGGCGCCGGTATGTGAGGAACTGGAATTCTATGCCGGTCAGAAAAACCGCGTAGTTGTGACAGGAACAGGAAACGAGGCAGATAAGCGGCATCATTATCAGGGAGAGACCAGCGGACAGAAGGAAAGGGAGATGGTGGAACTTCGGGTCGGGCCGGGAGTACGGGGATTTCAGGCGGAAATCTGGACAGACATTCCGGATGTTCTGGCAGTCTCATTATACTCCCCGTCCGGGGAGCAGGTTCAGAAAGTTCCGATCCGTCAGAACAGTAGAAATGAATACCGTTTTCTTCTGGAACAGACAACGGTTATTATAGACTACCGTCTCCTGGTAGAGCGGACGAATTCGGAACTGATTATTCTGAGATTTATCAATCCGGCAGAAGGAATCTGGAAAATCGGTCTGGAACCTCTGCAGAGTATCGACGGGCTTTTTCATATCTGGCTTCCGGTTTCGGATTTTCTGACGGGAGAAGTCTATTTTCTGAGGTCGAGCCCGGACGAGACGATTCTGGAGCCGGGTAGCACACCGTCAGCTATTACCGCTTCCTTTTATAACTGGAAAGAAAATTCGGTTGCGGTTCAGTCCGGCAGGGGCTATACTAGAAACAGGATGATCAAGCCGGAATTTGCCGTTCCGGGCGTTAATGTGACAGGGGCTGTTCCGGGAGGAACCTTTACGGAGAGGTCCGGTTCCAGCGCGGCGAGCGCTATTGCGGCCGGAAGCGCGGCGCTTCTCTTGCAGTGGATTATACAGGATCAGAAGTCTCAGGCATCCTCGGCTCAGGTGAGGAATATTCTTATTCTTGGTACAAGAAGGATTCCGGGAAACGAATATCCGAACCGGCAGTGGGGCTATGGTACGATGGACCTTTACCACACCTTTGAAGAGATACGGCAGTTATAAAGGAGGAAGAAACAATGGATGATTTTTTTAGCGAACTTGGGAAGAAAATTTCAGAGACTGCAGATATTGTAGGAAAAAAGACCAATGAGATCCTGGATACGGAAAAGCTGAAAAGCCGGATCCGTACTCTGGAACGTGCCAATGAGCGGGACTATATTGACATCGGCAAGTCCGTTTATGAGAAGTTTCAGGAGAATGAGGTGACAGATGAGTCATGCATTGAGTTCTGTGAAGCGATTGAGAAAAGACAGGAGCAGATCGAAGACTTGAAAAAGGAGATCGACCGGATCAAAGGAGAATAAATGCGGATGAAAAAATGGATAACGGGATTTGCGGCCGTTCTTCTGGGTGCAGATCTCTTCTGTAAGTACCGTACGGAACAAAAAGCCGACGGAGAGAAAGAAAAAGAGCTTTTCGGAGGGAAAGTGCTGATCCGCAAGGTACACAATCATGGATTTGCCCTGAATGTGTTAAGCGGAGAGGACCGGATTGTAAAGGGAGGATCCCTTCTTGCCGGAATCCTGCTGCTTTGTTACCATGTGAAGCTGTTTTTTTCTAAAAAAGGAACATGGAAATTTGCAGGGACATCCTTGATGCTTGCCGGGGCGCTGAGTAATCTATGCGACCGTTTCAGGAGAGGCTATGTGGTGGATTACATCGGATTTGCGGCGGCGGATCCGCAGATACGAAAGATTACGTTTAATATCGGAGATTTCTGCCTGATGGCCGGGGCTGCCGTTCTTGCAGCCGCCCAGGCCGCCAGATCAGTTACAAAAGAAATCCGGAAAGAGGTTAAGAAGCAGAGAAAAACTCTTTAATCTGACCATGAATAATTTCCATCAGCCGGGTGCGGGATTCTACCGCCGCCCAGGCAACATGAGGTGTGATCAGAAGTTTTTTACTGTCTCTGATATCAAAGAGGGGATTGTCAGCTGACATCGGTTCCTGACAAAGTACGTCAAGACCGGCCGCGGCGATGGTCCCCTTTTTTAATGCGTCCGCCAGATCCTGCTCCACAACGATCGGTCCCCGTCCGAGGTTCAGCAGGATGGCGGATGATTTCATCTTTTCGAGAGCTTTTGTATTGATCAGCCCTTCTGTATTTGAATTCAGAGGGGCGTGAATGGAAATAATATCGGAGGTGGATAATAAAGTGTCAAAGTCCACCTGATGATAGCCTTCCTGCTCCGGGTTGCCTGAGGTAGAATAGTATACAACGTCCGCACCAAAACAGGAGGCAATATCAGCTACCCGGCGGCCGATGTTTCCAAGTCCGATGATGCCGAAGCGCATGGAGCAAAGTTCATGAAAGTGCTCGGCAAAATGGGTGAAGATCCGGTCGTTGATATAGCTGCCTTCCTTAACATAGTCATCGTAATAGCGGAGCTTTTCCAGCAGGTAAAAGAGCATGGCAAAGGTGTGCTGCGCAACGGATTCGGTAGAATAGCCGGCCACATTGCGCCAGGCTATCCCACGGCGTTCCAGATAGTCTTTATCCAGATTATTGGTACCCGTGGCGGTGACGCAGACCAGCTTTAAATGGGAAGCGTTCCCGATGGTTGTTTCGTTGACGGGTGTTTTATTGACAATCAGAACATCAGCGTCCTGAGTCCGTGCAGATGCTTCCGAAGGTGTCGTGAAGTCGTGATAGATCACTTCGCCCAAGTCTTCAAAAGCGGACAGATCGATATCTGAGCCGATGGTTTTGGCATCCAGAAATACAAGTTTCATGAAAGAGCCTCCTTATTATTTCTTTTTTTTCATTATAGACAGAACGAACGGAAAAGTAAAGAAAAGGGGTTGACAATAAATCAGAAGAAATAGTATACTAATCCTCAGAAGAGCATTTGCGAATTATACTAATAGTTTGCAGATGTTATTTTTTTGGAAAAAAGAGAGTAAAACTGCGGAAAGGAGAATCCAACATGAAGAAACTGGATACGAAGAAACTTGGAATTGACATACTGATTGATATTGTCGGGGGAATTCTGATTGCAATTGGAACATACAACTTTGCCGCCATGGCGAAATTCCCAATGGTAGGATTTAACGGAATTGCTTTGATTTTCTATCATTTGTTTGGACTGCCGATCGGTACGGTTGCGATGCTTCTGAATATCCCGGTTGCCATTGCGTGCTTCCGGATCCTCGGAAAAGACTTTTTTATCCGCTCCATCCGGACGATCATCATTACGTCCGTGATCATGGACGTTGTTGCGCCGATGTTCCCGGTATATACCGGAGACCGGATGCTGGCAGCAATCTGTACGGGTATTTTCTCCGGTCTGGGCTATGCCCTGATCTACATGAGAAATACATCTACAGGAGGATCGGATTTCATCATGCTTTCTATTAAGGCGTTGAATCCGCATCTGTCTCTTGGAAAGATTTCATTTGCGCTGGAAGCGATTGTTGTTCTTATTGGAACAATTCTTGTTTCGAAAGATATTGACAGCCTGATCTACGGTATGATGATCAGCTTTATTCTCTCAGCGGTTGTGGACAAGGTAATGTACGGAATTGATTCCGGAAAGATGTCTCTGATTGTGACAGACTTTCCGGTAGAAGTGGCGGCACGGATCGACGAAGAAGTCGGACGGGGAAGCACGTTCTTAAAGGCAGAGGGAAGCTATTCACATATTCAGAGAGATGTTGTACTTTGTGCATGCAACAATAAAGAAATGTACGGAATCCGTAAGGTTGTAAAGGAGATTGACCCGAAGGCATTTATCATCATTGTAGAGTCCAACGAGGTGCTTGGAGAGGGATTCAAAGCCCACTAAAGCCCGGGACATGTAGGAGAAAACAGAAACGGCAGAGATCATTCAGGTCTCTGCCGTTTTTTTTCGTATCTTTTATTTCTGTTCTGCGTAAAGCTTTACGATTTCGACTACTACATCGGTTGCAAGATCCATTCCCTCTACTGTGATATGTTCATATGGTCCGTGGTATGCGTGTCCGCCGGTACCAAGGTTCGGGCAAGGAAGTCCTTTGAAGCTTAACTGGCATCCGTCTGTGCCGCCGCGGATCGGAAGAATCTGAGCCGGAACATTGGCACGTTCACAGGCAGTTTTCGCATTCTCAATGAGGTGCATGCAGTCCTTGATAATGGTGGACATGTTCTTGTACTGCTGTGTGATCGTCAGTTTTACTGTGCCTTCGCCCCATTTTTCGTTCAGGTCTTTTTCGATCAGACGAAGTGTCTGCTGGCGTGCTTCAAACATGGAAGCGTCATGATCTCTGAGGAAGTAGTGGAGTTCCGCCTTTCCTACATCTCCGCTCATGGAAACAAGATGGTAGAATCCTTCATATCCTTCAGTTCCACGAGGTGTCTCGCAGCCCGGAAGCATGTTGTTGATTTCCATGGCAACAAGGCTTGCATTGATCATTGTATCCTTGCTGGATCCCGGATGAACGGCAAAGCCTGTGATTTCAAAGTCTGCTTTGCATGCGTTGAAGTTTTCGTACTGGATTTCCCCTTCGCCGTCTCCGTCCAGAGTGTAGCCGAAGTCCGCGTCGAATTCCTCTACATTGAAGTGGGAAGCGCCGGTTCCGATCTCTTCGTCCGGTGTGAAAGCAACACGGATCGCTCCATGAGGAATGTTTTCTTCTTTGATGCGTTCGATCATGGTCATGATCTCGGCAATGCCGGCCTTGTCATCTGCTCCGAGTACTGTCGTGCCGTCTGTTGTGATCAGAGTACGGCCTTTCAGTTCCGGAAGATGAGGGAAGGCGCTGACTTCCAGTACACGGCCGCTGTCGCCAAGCACAACGTCTCCGCCGTCATAGTTTTCATGGATCACCGGAACGATGTCATGGTCGCAGAAATCGGAAACCGTGTCCATGTGAGCGATGAATCCCATCTTCGGGCAGTTCTCGTAGCCCGGAGTTGCCGGGATCTTTCCGTATACATAGCACTGATCGTCCACATGAGCCTCCACGCCCAGCTCTTTCAGTTCGTCTACCAGAATGTTCGCAAGATCAAACTGGCATTTGGAAGATGGAACAGTTTCGCTGTTCTCATCGCTTGGTGTCCTGACAACGACGTATTTTAGTAATCTTTCATAAGCTTTCATTGGAATTCCTCTCCTTTATTGTAAATTTTCCTATATCCCATTATAGCATTTTTTACAGGATGTACAAGTCCCGAAAATCCGGAAGGACACTTTGGAGGGAGAATTGTAGGGAAAAAATAGGGAAAGATGTAGTATAATAACGCTGAAATGATATGGAAAAGAAGAGGAAAAGAAAATGGAACGACTTTTGATTGTAGATGATGAACCGGGAATCCGGATGCTTTAAAAATTATCTCGCGGCCGGAAAAGAGTACATCCGGCATCATCTGCCGCAGCAGGCACTCGTTAGTGCCGTTCTGTTTGGCGCGGCTCCCCTGATTGCCGGAGTCGAGAATTTAAGTCAGGTGGAGACAGCACAGCTTCTGGATTTTTATGCCGTACTGCCCGGCATGATTCTTTTGATTCCGATTTTCCTTCCGGAACAGAATCCGGACATCCGGGATCTGATCCGGTCAAAATATACTTCCATGGGAAGCATTTATCTGATCCGGATTCTACTAAGCGCTCTTGTGATGGTGCTTCTGACCACGGCTTTTGTGTGGATGCTGAAACAGGGCGGATGCAGTTTTCCAGCAGGGAAATTCCTTCTGGCAGCACTTTCCGGAATGATTTTCCTGGGAGGACTGGGGGCCGTGGCTTACGCTCTGAGCGGAAATCCGGTCATCGGTTATATGGCATCTCTTGCATATTATCTGTTCGCTTTCGGGACCGGAGAAAAATATCTGGGCAACTGGTTTTTGTTTTCCTTGTCGGCGGGAGGCTATACAGAAAAAAGGTATCTGGCTGTGACCGGCCTTATATGCCTCCTGATGGCAGTGTGGGTAAGTATTCATAAAGAACGATCCTGAAAAAGAAGCACTTGCCTTTTCTGGAAATCGGAGTAAGATAATAGAAGACCGATGCAAAGGAGAAGGATAATGGAACGAGTGATTGTAATTGCAGTGTTTATCTGCATGATGATGACGGCGCTTCTGATTGCCCACGCAGTGGTCTTTACTGTTCTGGGTGAAAAATGCGTCTGGCTGATTAAAAGTTACCGGGATCTTCCAAAGGAGAAACGGGATCTCTACGATCCGGGCCTTGTTGTAAACGGGGCAAGAAACGGACTTGTGTTGTGGGCACTGTGGTTTGTGCTCGGAGCCGTGCTTTCCTATGTGCTGACACCGTTTCTTGTAGTGGTATTTCTCGGCGTATGGCTGGCGGCTTTCTTTTCCGGCAGAAGCTTTAAGGAAAAAAAGTACGAAAAATATAAAAGGTCTTGACAGGGCACGCCTTTCGATCTAGAATGAAGAAAATCGAAAGGAGCTGCTTTTTGTATGAGCCCGGTATTAATGAATCAGTTTGTAAGCATGAACAGGGACGACGATAGGTAGCGCTTGTATTGTGAGAGAGTTCACAGGTACAAGCGCTTCTTGTGTTGTACCTGTGTGGAAGAAATAGAGACAGAATCACACAGGATAATGAGAAATCTTGTGTGGTTCTGTTTTTTATTACCGAAAAACCAAAGGTACAGCCAACAGCTCTTTTTATTCTGGCAGGAAAGGTTGTGATCGAATGGGACATAAAGACGATGCCCACATGGATGAGGGTCCGGATAGAAAAGGAGAAAATAACGATCAGAAATTCATGAAAAGGTAAGGAAAAGAAAGATGGAAGAAATCAGATATATCGAAGGAAACGTAAAAAATCAGCAGGAGGAGCTCAGCCTTCTGGAGCATGCAGGGGAGATTGTGGAGATACACGGAAGCATTTACAAAATCCGGAAGATGAGAGGGTTTGCATTTGTGCTGCTGCGGACGGCAAAACACGTGATTCAGTGTGTTTATTCCGAAGAAAAGGCATCCTTTTCGCTGGAGGAACTGGAAGAGGAAAGCTGCGTGATCTTCCAGGCGGAAGTGGTGAAGGAAGAGCGGTCACGGACCGGTGTGGAGCTGCATCTGATCGGGATGGAAGTACTCTCAAGGCCGTATGAAAAAAGCCCGGTGGTCATCAATCAAAAGCAGGTGGACACATCCATCGCCACGCTGCTTGACTATCGTCCGGTGACACTTCGAAATGAAAAGGAACGTGCCATTTTCCGGATTCAGAACGGCATTACCAACGCGGTACGCAGATTTTTGCAAGGAAAGGGATTTACGGAGATTCATACACCGAAGATCGGATCCGCAGGAGCCGAAGGCGGAGCTAATATTTTCCGGCTGGACTATTTTGGAAAGGAAGCGTATCTGGCACAGAGCCCGCAGTTTTATAAGCAGATGATGGTAGGCGTCTACGAGAGAGTCTTTGAGATCGCGCCGGTATTCCGGGCGGAGAAACATGACACCTCCAGACATTTAAACGAGTATACAAGCGTGGACTTTGAGATGGGATATGTGACGAGAGTGGAAGAGCTGATGGAGATGGAGGCTGCGATGCTGAAATTCGTATTCGCTTCTCTGAAAGAAGAGTGCCAGGAAGAGCTTGCCCTCCTTCAGGTGGAGATTCCGGAATGGAAAGAAATCCCGGCGATTCCATTTGCCGAAGCAAAAGAGATTGTGGCCAAGATTCGGAAAAGACCGGTGGAGGAGCCGGAAGACCTGGAACCGGAAGAAGAAAAGCTGC
This sequence comes from Pseudoflavonifractor sp. BSD2780061688st1 E11, assembly GCF_005844125.1. Lineage (NCBI taxonomy): Bacteria > Bacillati > Bacillota > Clostridia > Eubacteriales > Oscillospiraceae > Pseudoflavonifractor > Pseudoflavonifractor sp. BSD2780061688st1 E11. The sequence continues at coordinate 36,888 of NZ_SPHM01000024.1, read as the reverse complement.
TTTCCGAATGGATTCTAAAAGAGACCGGAAGCGAGCTTGTCTTTGTAACCGAATATCCGGAGAAAAAGCGTCCATTTTATGCTATGGACAGCGAGACAAATCCGAATGTGACAAAAAGTTTCGACCTTCTTTACAAAGGTCTGGAAGTCACGACAGGAGGGCTTCGGATTCACAATTACGAAGAACAGGTGGCGAAGATGAAACGAAGAGGCATGCATCCGGAAGTGTTTGAAAGCTATCTCATGGCACATAAGTGCGGACTGCCGCCGCACGGAGGCCTGGGACTTGGACTGGAACGATTTACAAGCAGGCTGCTTGGCTTTGAAAATGTGCGCCGGGCATCCCTGTTTCCAAGAGACATCCACCGGCTGGTGCCGTAGGAAAGTAAAGCGAAGACTGTGCGGAACGACATCCGCACAGCCTTCGCTTTAGTCTACCGGAGATTCCCAGGTTTCCAGAATGGCATCCAGTTTCTCCTGGCTCAGTGAAATGATCCGGTGGTTTGCGTCAAAATAAGTTTTATCACATCCTCCAGGGTCAACGGTTTTCTGAAAATAGATTTTTGACGGATCTCTACAGTTACGGACATAGGATCACCCCTGATTTCATTATACAATAAGGAAAGAAAGAGAACAATCGCAAAGTATTTCCCTGGCAGAACTGTAGTTCCAAGCGGTTTAGTACGGTTAGCTGATCGATTTTTGCTGTAAGAACTGTAGTCATGCGCGATATAGTACGGTTGCCAGATCAAATTTCGCTGTAAGAACCGTAGACACGGGCGATATAGTACGGTTAGCTAGCCAGTTTTCGTTAAGAGAACCGTAGTTACATACGATTTACTACGGTTACCAGCTCGATTTTCGTTGTAAGCACCGTAGTCACCCACATTTTACTACGGTTCTAAAAGAGAGTTTCCTTGACAGAACCGTAGTTTTATCGCACAGGCGGATAACTGGCGATGATCTTCTAAGTCAGGTAAGAACTAGATAGTGAAAGAGCAGGGAATATAGAAAATTGAAACGAGAAAATTCAGAAAATTAGCACTCGAGTGTTGACAGTGCTAATAAAAAATGCTATTGTTATATCGTCGATAGAACAGACAAACAGAAACTGTAAATAGATTAAGAGAATTATTCGTAAGGAGGAAGAAAGGTATGAATATTAACAAATTCACACAAAATTCTATGCTTGCGGTACAGGGATGCGAGAAGATCGCAGATGATTACGGAAATCAGGAGATCGAGCAGGAGCATCTGCTTTATTCCCTGCTGACACAGGATGGGAGCCTGATTCTGAAGCTGATGGAAAAGCTCGGGATTCAGAAAGAACTGCTGATTGAGCGTGTAGAGCAGGCGCTCAGGAAGCGTCCGAAGGTACAGGGCGGACAGCTCTATATCGGTCAGAATCTGAACAAGGTGCTGATCCATGCGGAGGATGAGGCAAAGCAGATGGGGGACGAATATGTTTCAGTAGAGCATATTTTCCTGGCACTTCTGAAGTACGCAAACCGTGAGGTAAAAGAGATTTTTAAAGAGTTCAGCATCAATCGGGAGAATTTTCTGCGGGTGCTTTCCGAAGTCAGAGGAAACCAGAGAGTAACAAGTGACAATCCGGAAGCAACCTATGATACGCTGAACAAATACGGGTATGATCTGGTGGAACGAGCCAGAGAGCAGAAACTGGATCCGGTCATCGGACGTGACGTCGAGATCCGGAATGTAGTCCGGATTCTTTCCCGTAAAACGAAGAATAACCCGGTGCTCATCGGTGAGCCGGGTGTCGGAAAGACCGCAGTTGTCGAAGGGCTGGCACAGCGGATCGTCCGGGGCGATGTTCCGGAAGGACTGAAAAATAAGCAGCTGTTTGCACTGGATATGGGTGCGCTGGTAGCAGGAGCAAAATACAGAGGTGAATTTGAGGAACGTTTAAAAGCGGTTCTTGAGGAAGTCAAAAACAGCGACGGAGAGATCATTCTCTTCATCGATGAGCTGCACACGATCGTGGGAGCAGGAAAGACGGAAGGCTCCATGGATGCCGGCAATATGTTAAAGCCGATGCTGGCAAGAGGCGAGCTTCACTGTATCGGAGCCACCACGCTGGATGAATATCGGGAGTACATTGAAAAAGACGCTGCTCTGGAGCGGCGGTTCCAGCCGGTAATGGTAGATGAGCCGACAGTGGAGGATGCCATTTCTATTCTTCGTGGACTGAAAGAGCGGTATGAAGTCTTCCATGGTGTAAAGATTACAGACAGTGCCCTGGTAGCGGCGGCAACCTTGTCAAACCGTTACATCTCCGACCGTTTCCTGCCGGACAAGGCGATCGACCTGGTGGATGAGGCATGTGCATTGATCAAGACAGAACTGGATTCCATGCCGACCGAGCTTGACGAGCTCAGAAGAAGGACGATGCAGCTGGAGATCGAGGAAGCAGCTCTTAAGAAAGAAGACGACCGGTTAAGTCAGGAGCGTCTTGTAAAACTGCAGCAGGAGCTGGCGGAAAACAGAGAAGAATTTGCCAAACAGAAAGCCCAGTGGGATAATGAAAAATCATCTCTGGAGCAGGTACACCGTCTCCGTGAAGAGATTGAAAGTGTCAACCAGGAGATTCAGAAAGCACAGAGCAGCTACGATCTGGAGAAGGCGGCAGAGCTTCAGTACGGCCGTCTCCCGCAGCTGAAAAAACAGCTGGAGGAAGAAGAAGCAAAGGTCAAAGATGAAGACATGTCCCTGGTACACGAAAGTGTGACAGAAGAAGAAATTGCGAAGATTGTTTCCAGATGGACCGGAATTCCGGTAGCCAAGTTAAATGAAAGTGAGCGGAGCAAGACTCTTCACCTGGATGAGCAGCTTCATAAACGGGTGATCGGACAGGACGAAGGTGTTACCAAAGTGACAGAAGCTATCATCCGTTCCAAAGCGGGTATCAAAGACCCGACAAAGCCGATCGGATCCTTCCTGTTCCTTGGACCTACCGGAGTCGGAAAGACGGAGCTTGCCAAGGCACTGGCGGAAAGCCTGTTTGACGATGAAAAGAACATGGTTCGTATTGATATGAGTGAGTATATGGAGAAATATTCCGTGTCCAGACTGATCGGAGCACCTCCGGGATATGTCGGATATGACGAAGGCGGACAGCTCACAGAGGCAGTCCGGAGAAAACCGTATTCGGTTGTCCTCTTTGATGAGGTGGAAAAGGCACATCCGGATGTATTCAACGTCCTCCTGCAGGTACTGGATGACGGGCGGATCACGGACTCTCAGGGACGGACGGTAGACTTTAAGAATACCATCCTGATCATGACATCCAATATCGGTTCTGCCCACCTGCTGGAAGGAATCGATGAGAACGGAAATATCCGCCCGGAAAATGAAGAGCTTGTTATGAACGAACTGAAAGCGCATTTCCGTCCGGAATTTCTGAACCGTCTGGATGAGATCATCATGTTCCGTCCGCTGACGAAAGAAAACATTACCGGAATTGTTGATCTGCTTGTTAAAGATGTCAATAAACGTCTGGCAGATCGGGATCTGCACATTGAACTGACAAAGGATGCCAAGAAGCACATCGTTGAGGGTGGCTACGATCCGATGTACGGTGCAAGACCGCTGAAACGGTATCTGCAGAAATATGTGGAAACTCTTGCAGCAAAGCTGATTTTGGAAGGAAATGTAGGCTCCGGTGATACGATTATCATCGATGAAAAGGACGGAGAATTGACAGCAAGCACCGGAGGACGGGTGCCGATGGAATATCAGGAAAGTGATCATTAACAAAAACTCAGGGGCGGTACTTATAGAGTACCGTCTCTTTTTTTGCGTATTCATAGAAAATATTTATTAGAGCAGAATAAGCATTTGTGATACTTTATTGTTAACACAAAAGAAAGCGAGACAGGATATGATTCGGGATTATGCGTGCAGACCGGAAATGTCAGAGCAGGGGATTGCCGGTCTGATCCGGGAATACGATCTTCCGGTTCCGGAAATATATAAAAAGAGAGAACAGATGATCAAAGCTGCAGTGCTGGAAAGAGAGAAACAGAAGAAACCATTCTGTACGCTGCCTTTTGACCATACGCTGGAGGCAGAGAATATGGGCGGGAGCATCCGTTATGGAAATGAGAAAGCAGGACCGAGGGCGGCTGCCCCGGTCTGCAGTTCTTTGGAGGAACTTTCTTTTCTCTCCCGGATGGATCCGGAAAGCGGCAGAATGGCAGAAACACTGGCGGCGTGCCGAATACTCAGAGAGCAGGGAGAGGAAGTGGTATTTCAGATGTCCGGACCTTACACGATCTGGAATACGCTGATTGAACTGAAACAGGTCTTTAAGGCCGCCAGAAAAACACCGGAACAGGTGGAAGCGCTGTTTCAGAAGCTGGAGGAGGATCTGCTCGGCCTGCTTCTGGAAGTGAAGAAAAACGGTGTACGGATGGTCAGTTACGCAGATTCCGCAGGAGGGCTTTCTATTCTTGGTCCCCGTATGTTAGAATGGACAACAGACGTGTTTACGGCACCATTTCTGCGAAAAGCAGAGCACATCCTTGGACAGGAGATGGTGATGATTCTTTGTCCGAAGACAGCCTGTGCGCTGGAAGACACCGGATCTGCGGTGAGAGAGGAGATTGCCCTGCCGGAAGAGATGACGTATCAGAAAGCCTGCATCTATGCAGCAGGGAAAGCCCGGTTTCCGGCTCAGATGTGTATCAATGGCGGCGGGAGCGTGCTGAAAAGCAAAACATTACAGGTGATCAGGCTTTGCCGGAATGAAATAGAGGAGTAATAGCGAAGACGCCGGGAGGCGAAAAGGAGGAACAACATGAGTTCAAAGGAAGAATTATTAAAACGGATGTCCGACGGCGTGGTGGACATGGAAGAAGATGATGTGGCTGAGGCCGCGCAGGAATTTATCGATGCGGGATACCCGGCACTGGAAGGAATCATGGACGGGCTGATTGACGGAATGAACCGGACAAGCGTTCTGTTTGAAGAGGAAGAGTATTTCGTGACCGATGTCCTGCTCTGCTCGGACGCCATGTACGCAGGATTAAACGTATTAAAACCGCATCTCCCGGAGGAAGACCCGGAGAGCAAAAAGAAAGCGGTGATCGGTGTTGTAGAAGGAGATACCCACGATATTGGAAAAAATCTGGTTAAGATTATGATGGAGACGGCCGGTTTTGAGATGGTGGATCTTGGAAGAGACGTGCCGCTCCAGAAGTTTGTGGATACGGCAAAGGAGACCCGCGCGGATCTGGTCTGCCTGTCCACGCTGATGACAACGACCATGAGCGGAATGAAGACAGTTATTGATCTGCTCAAAGAGGCCGGTATCCGGGATGAGGTCAAAGTAATGATCGGAGGGGGACCGGTATCCAAGAACTTCGCGGATAAAATCGGTGCCGACGGCTATTCGCAGAATGCAGTGGAGGCAGTGCGCCTTGCGAAAAGTCTGCTCAACATCGCATAACAGAAAGAAGAGGGAAAAGAAATGCTGACACCAAAAGAACGACTGAAAACGGTACTTTCCGGAAAGAAGGCGGACCGTACGCCGTGTATCTGCCCGGGCGGTATGATGAATATGATTACCGAAGAGCTGATGAAAACGGTTCAGATCTATCTGCCGCAGGCGCATACAGATGCCAGGATGATGGCGGGTCTTGCAAAGGCGGTCTACGAACAGGGATGCTTTGAAAATTACGGCGTGCCGTTCTGTATGACGATTGAGGCGGAGGAGATGGGCGCCGGGGTGGATCTGGGATCCAGTGCCTACGAGCCGCATGTGACAGAATACGTGATCGGGACAGTGAGTGACTGGGAAAAGCTCCCAAAACTCGATGTGACGAAAGGAAGGGCAAAGGTAGTTCTGGATGCTCTGGGGATTTTGAAAGAAGAGGGAGACGCTGTGCCGATCGTAGGAAATCTCACCGGTCCGGTCAGTACGGCAAGCTCGGTGATGGAGCCGGTCGTCTTTTATAAAGAACTTCGGAAAAAGAACGCGGACGCACATGCGTTTATGCAGTTTGTGACAGACCAGCTGATCCGGTTCGGGCAGGCACAGATTGAAGCGGGGGCGGACGTGATTGCCATTTCCGACCCAAGCGCAACCGGGGAAATTCTGGGGCCAAAATATTTTCGGGAATTTACAGTCCGGTATGTAAACCAGATTGTGGATGCCATGAAGGAGGCAGGTGCGCAGACGATTGTGCATATCTGCGGCCACATGAATCCGGTGTACAAAGAGGTGGACGAAATCCACAGCGATGCACTGAGCTTTGATTCCGTCGTACCGATGAAAGAAGCAAGAGAAGAGCTGAAAGACCGGACACTGATGGGAAATGTCAGCACCTACACACTGGAATTCGGGGATCCGGACAAGGTGGAGACCCTGGCGAAAAACTGTGTCAAAAACGGATCTGACATCATTGCCCCGGCATGCGGACTGGGAATGCGCTCACCCCTTGTCAACATCCGCGCCATCCTCCAGGCGGTGAGAGAGGAGGAGAATCATGCCTGAAATCAGAGTAAAAGGAAGCGAAAAAGCCATTCTTTGTGAGAACGGAGCCAATCTGTTACAGACCCTCTTAAAGGAGGGCTTTTTTGTGGACAATCCATGCAACGGAAACGGAACATGTGGAAAGTGTAAAGTCAGAATCCTTTCCGGAGACGAGCCTGGCATCCGGCTTTCCTGCCTGGTAGAGGTGACGGAAGATCTGGAGGTGGAGCTTCTTGGAACAGAAAAGGAAGGAAAGGTGCTCACCTCCGGCTATGTTCCGGAATTTGAAAAGGAATTCCGGGAGGGCTACGGAATTGCGGTGGATATCGGTACGACAACGGCGGCGTTGGATCTGGTGAGACTCTCCGATGGAGAAGTACTGGGCCAGGCGTCCATGCTGAATGCCCAGAAGCAGTTTGGCCAGGACGTGCTGACACGGATCACCTATGAGTACGACCACCCGGATACCGGGATTGCGGACCTTCAGCGGGCAGTCGTGGAGTCTTTGAATGAAGAGATCCGGCAGCTCTGCGAAAAAGCCGGTATCGAAAAAGAGGAGATCCGGGAGATCGATGTGGCGGCAAACTGTACGATGATGCATATGCTGCTCGGAGTAGATGCAAGATCCATCGGACACGCGCCGTATCGGCCGGAATTTACAAAAGCACAGAAATTAAAGGCGGCCGGGATCGGCCTGTGGGCAGGGGAAGAGACCATGCTCTACTGCCTGCCGTCGGTTTCTGCCTATATCGGTGCGGATATCGTGGCAGGCGTGCGGGTCTGCGGCCTGCATGAGGAAACGGAGAAGGTGCTTTTTATCGATATCGGCACGAACGGAGAGATTGTCCTTGCAGGCGGAGGACATCTGCTCAGCTGTTCCTGCGCGGCGGGGCCTGCGCTGGAAGGAATGAATATCAGCTGCGGAATGAGGGCGGCGGACGGAGCGGTGGAGGATGTCCGGATCACCGAAGACGGAATCCGGCTTACTACAATCGGAGACGGGGAGCCGGAAGGACTTTGCGGAAGCGGAATTCTGGCAGCGGTCAAAGAGCTTCTCCGCACCGGACTTGTCAAAAAGACCGGAGTTTTTGTCAAAAAGGATGCTCTGGATCCGGAAGATTACCGCTATGACCTGATCCGCCTGAACGGCACCAAACGGGAGCTGATTCTTGATGACGAACGGGATCTGTTCATCACACAGGGGGATGTCCGGCAGGTACAGCTTGCAAAAGGAGCGATTCTCTCCGGATTTACCGCCCTTTTGAAAAAGGCGGGGATCGAGATGAAGGAACTGCAAAAAGTACTGATTGCCGGGCAGTTCGGAGCCCATCTTCCGGCAGAGTTCCTCACCGGTGTGGGAATCCTGCCAGAAGAGGTGGAGGACCGCCTTGTCTATGTGGGCAATTCTTCCAAGACCGGAGCCTACATGACACTGATGTCAGAGACGATGAAGCAGGAGATGGAAGCACTGGCGGAGAAAATCGAATATATGGAACTTGCCGAGACAGAAAATTACGAACGGATTTTTACGGAAAGCATGATCTTTCCGGGAAACTGACGGAGGTGAAAAGCAGATGAAAGCAGAACCGAATAGACGGGATCAGATGACACCCCATGAAAGAAGGCTTGCCATGGAGAAAGGGGAAAGGACAGACCGGATTCCGGTGATTCCTTTTATCGGAGAGATTTCCGGCCGCCTGACAGGGACATCGAGCCGGGAGTACTGGCACGATGCCGGGAAAATGGTGGAGGCGGAGATTGCGGCCTTTAACCGGCTGGGACACGACGAACTCAGCCTCGGCCCGAATACGTGCGGGATTCTGGAGGCCCTTGGAGGGAACGTTGTCTACCCGGAGGAGGGAATGCCTTACTTTGAAGGAAGATATCTGACAGACTACCGGATGCTGGATGGGATGGAGCCGGTACGTCCGGAACAGTCGAAGCGTCTGCTGTTTTTCCGGGAGGCGCTGGAACGGATGAAAAAGGCGGCGGACGGAGTCGTGGATGTGGCCCCGAGTATCGGCGGCCCGTTTACGATTGCTGCCAATTTACGAGGCGTGGAATATTTTCTTCGTGATCTGAGAAAGGAGCCGGAACAGGTGAAGCGTCTGCTGCGCCTTGTGACAGATTCCATGAAGAACTGCGTGGACATGATCGCGCCTTATGCAGACGGTCTTCGGATGGCAGATCCGGTGGCATCCCCGGCACTGATCTCTCCGAAATATTTCCGGGAGCTGGTTTATCCTTATCTTGTGGAGATCATGGAGTATGCCGACGGGAAAATCGGGCAAAAGCCGTCCCTTCACATCTGCGGAAATACGAGAAAAGTATGGGATTATTTCCGGGAGATGCCGATCCGTGCCATCAGTCTTGACAACATTATGGATCTGGAAGAAGCAAAACAGGAACTGGGCGGCCGGATGACGATTGTAGGAAATATCCCTCCGGTGGAATGTCTCCTGCATGGCTCGGAAGAGGAACTTCGCAAAGAAATCCGGGAAGAGGTACAAAAAGCAGCGGGAAGTCCGAAAGGATATATCAGTGCCAGCGGATGCGATGTGCCGTACCAGACCGATTTTGCCATGCTGGATAGTTGGATGGATGAAATCCGTAAGATTTCCGGCTTATAGAAAATGCCTATGTCCATATAGACATTATTGATTTGTGGAAATAACAAACTGCGTGATATCATAAACGATGATATATATTGTAACTTTTTATAAGATACAGGAGGAGAGAACATGAAAAAGAAATTAGTGAGTGTACTGCTTTGTACAGCCATGGTCACAGGACTTCTCGCAGGATGCGGAGGGGGATCCGATGATAAGGGCGGAAGCAGCGACGGAGGAAAAGAGACGATCACCATGTGGTGCCCTCCGCTTGATGACAACATGCTGGAAAACTGGGAGCCGCTTTTAGAAGACTTCAAAGAGGAAAATAACTGTGAAATCGATATCCAGATTCAGCCTTGGGAAAACTATGAAGAAAAATGGTCCACAGGCGCGGCATCAGGTGAACTGCCGGACATCGGATATATGTATGCGGAGATGTTCCCTACTTACATCGATTCCGGAGCCGTGGCGGACATGAGTGAATACATTACGGATGAAGACAGAGAAGAATATCTCTATCTGGATCATGGGTATATGATGGACGGACAGTACGGATTTCCGATTGTAACAGGAGTACCGTTTGTTCTTTACTATAACGAAGACATTCTGAATTCCCTTGGCGAACAGCCGCCGGAGACATGGGAAGACTTCGCGCGCATCTGTGAAAAAGCAACACAGGATACAGACGGTGACGGCAAGGTTGATCAGTACGGATATGCAGTCGGATTCAATAATGGAAGCATGAACATGCTTTACCTTCTGAACGCATATTTTTACAGCTTGTTGTGGCAGGCAGGAACAGATATCTACAACGATGACTATAAGACTGTGAAATTCAACGATGAAGCAGGTGTAGAGGCAGCGGAATTCTTCTACAGCCTGAAAGACTATATGCCGGAGAACATGATGTCTCTTGCGGCTGAGGATGCATTTTCTACAATCTTCGGACAGGGAAAAGCGGCGTTCGGAGTAACACGTTCTTCCGCAATTCAGGAGACACTGTTTGCAGAGTCCTATCCGGATCTGAACTGGAACTATGTTACATCCTTAAAGAATAAAGATTATGGTACATTCGGAGCAACAGACTGTCTGACTTTATCTTCACAGGCGGAAAATCCGGAACTTTGCATGAAGCTGATCAAGTACATCACAGGATCCGAGTTCATGACAGAGTACCACAAGATTGCTTCCGGCGCTCCGCTGACAAAGAGTGAGCAGTACCAGGGAGATCCGAAGATGGAACGAATTGTAACTGAAGACAGAGATAAATACCGTCCGCTTCAGGTAGGACCTTGCGGAAGCGATATTCTTCAGAACCTTGCAAGCGAGCTTCAGGGAATGATGGAAGGAAGCAAGAGCCCTCAGGAAGCAATGGACGATGCTGCCCAGTACGCGAATCAGGCTCTGGATGAATATTGGGCTGATAAAGAATAAACCGGCTTTGGCGGTTACAGAAAAGGAGCAGAGATGAAAAAAAGGAGAAAGTTTTTATCCACCATCGCGCCCTACGGGTACGTGATGCCGATCAGCCTGATTCTTCTGACCTTCGTGGTCGGATCTGTCGTGATCTCTCTGATCTTCAGTTTTACAAAATACAACCTGCTTCTGGATCCGGAGTTCATTCAGTTTGATAATTATAAAAGGATGCTGACAGATCCGAAGATGCATCTGGCTGTTATAAATACACTGAAAGTCATGGTACTGGTAGTTCCTCTGCAGGTAGTATTATCTGTACTGTTTTCCGTGCTGGTAGCATCCAGAAAGCATACTCTGATCGGTAAAATTGCCAAGGCGGCAATCTTTATTCCGGTGATTTCATCCAATGCGGTCGTCGGTACTGTATGGAAAACAATGTTGAATGCAAGAATTCCGGTACTTTCGGATCTGCTGGATCTTTTCGGTATCGATACCGCAATGCTTCTTGGAAGCAGTACCACTGCAATCGTTACGGTGTCCATGATCATGGTGTGGAAAAGCTTTGGATACTATATGGTACTGAATCTCGCGACACTTCTGTCCATACCGGACAGTTACTATGAGGCTGCAAAGGTGGATGGAGGCGGAACACTTCAGCGGTTCCGGTACATTACTCTTCCACTGATGAAACCGGCGATTATCATGGATGTATTTTTAAGCGTGGTCAGCTCACTGCAGAGCTTTGAACTGATTTATACAATGACCGGAGGCGGTCCGGCAAATTCCACTATGACGATGGTATTTTATGCGTACAATCTGACATTTAAAACCGGAAAGGCCGGATATGCCATGGCGGTATCCAATGTGCTGTTCCTGCTTGTTCTGGCAGTCATGGTGCTGCAAAAAGGATTCATGAAGCGGGAAGCTTCGGAAATATAGAGGGGAGGAAGAGCATGAAAGGAAAGAAAAAAATACCGGGATTTCTTGGTGATCTTCTTCTGCTTGCGACAGCGGTATTCTGTGTGCTTCCATTTATCTACATGATTCTGATGTCATTGAAAAGCACGGTGAATGCCTATGATTTCAGTTTCAGTTTGTCCGAAGCAACACTGGAACAGTATATTAAGATTTTTACCAAAAACAATTTTTTGCAGTATCTGACGAACAGTGTGATTGTGTCATTTGGGGGAGTTGCCCTGACACTGTTCTGCAGCTGTCTGGCTGGATATTCATTTGCAAAGCTGAAGTTTAGAGGAAATGACAAGATTTTCTTTTTTCTGATGATGACGATGGTTGTACCTTCGGAAGTGATTATTGTACCACTGTACCTGATTGTCCGTGGATTTGACTGGATTAATACATTCCGGGCACTGATCCTGCCGCTCCCGACGGCGTTTGGGGTTTTTATCATGAGGCAGGCAATCATCGGGGTTCCAAAAGAGCTGATTGAGTCAGCAAAACTGGACGGCGCCGGTGATATGAAGATTTTATGGAGAGTGATCCTTCCGCTTGTGAAGTCTTCCATGATGACACTTGCCATTTTCACTTTTGTAGGTGCATGGAATAACTTTATCTGGCCGCTGGTTGCAACAACGGAGGATTCCATGCGGACGCTGCCTCTTGCCATCAGCACGATGAAAACAGCCTATGATTCGGATGTAGGGCTGACTATGGCAGGTGCAGCAGTGACCTTCCTTCCGCCGTTTATCTTTTATCTGATTTTACAGTCGAAATTCGAAGAGGGAATCACCATCAGCGGAATGAAGGGATAACCGCCTGGGAAAAGAATAGAAAAGAAGCAGGATTTTGCTGGAATCCTGCTTCTTTTGCTGTTACCATAGAAGCAGAAGAGAAAGGCGGCGAAGAGGATGAGACGGATTATTTTTCATATTGATGTGAATTCCGCGTATTTAAGCTGGACGGCAATCGAATACTTAAAAAGAGGGGATGAGGAGGATATCCGCGATATTCCGTGCATCATCGGAGGCGACAGAAAGTCAAGGCACGGGGTTGTCCTCGCCAAGTCCATCCCTGCAAAGGCCTACGGCATCCGCACCGGGGAGCCGGTCGTATCAGCCATCAAAAAATGTCCGACCCTTCGGATGGAGCCGCCGGATCACAAGATGTACGCAAGGTACAGCAGGAAGCTGATGGATCTTCTGCGAAGCTACACGCCGGACATTGAACAGCTCAGCATCGACGAATGTTTCCTCGATTTTACCGGCATCGCCCACCGGTTTGCCACACCGATTGACGCGGCTTTTGAGATCAAGAACCGGATCCGGGAGGAGTTTGGGTTTACCGTGAATATCGGGATTTCCACCAACAAGCTGCTGGCAAAGATGGCCTCCGATTTTGAAAAGCCGGACCGGGTGCACACTCTGTTCCCGGAGGAGATCGAGGAGAAAATGTGGCCGCTTTCCGTTTCGGAGCTTTACATGGCGGGAAAGGCAAGCGTGGAAGTGCTGAAAAAGCTGGAAATCCGTACTATCGGGGAGCTGGCTCATGCGGATCCGGATTATCTGGAGATCCATCTGAAAAGCCACGGCAGGCTTCTGTGGGAATTTGCGAACGGACAGGGGGATGACGTTGTCCGGTCCGAAGGGGAAGAGGCAAAGGGGATCGGAAATTCCACCACCCTTTCCGAGGATGTCGAGACAGAAGAAGAGGCGAGGAAAGTACTTCTGATGCTTTCCGAAAGTGTCGGAGGGAGACTGCGGAAGGCAGGAAAGAAGGCCGGAAGCATCACTGTGGAAATCCGGTATGCCACCTTTCAGAATGTCTCCCATCAGATGCAGATTTCACCACCCACACAGTCGGATTCCATTCTCTATCAGAAAGCGTGCGTTCTTTTTCATGAGCTGTGGAACGGGATGCCCATCCGTCTGCTTGGAATCCGGACTGCAAAACTGGAAGAAGAGAGCGCTCCGCAGCAGATGAATCTTTTCGATTATCTGGAGACGATACAGGAAACACAGAAACAGCCAAAGAGGAAGGACGAAAAGCATCAGAAGCTGGATCAGGCCCTGGATCAGATCCGGAAGAAATTCGGTGACGATGCGGTGATGCGTGCCGCTTTTCTGAAAAAAGAGGAAAAGGACCCGAAAGAGCAGGGATAGCGTTTGACAGCGGTTTCCTGGAGGGTTATAATAAAACGACGTGAAACAGGAGAAAAGAGGAAAAAACTATGGAATTTGTGTCAAGAGAATTCATACCGGTTCTGCTTGGCGGTGACATCAACACGTACAGTGTGGCGCGCGCCTTCTATGAGCAGTATCAGGTAAAGACGTATATTTTTGGAAAATATCCGACCGGACCGAGCTACCAGAGCAGGATGATCGAGTACCGGGCCAATCCAAAGATTGATACGGATGACTATTTTCTGAAAACCGTACATGCCTTTGCACGGAAACATAAAGATAAAAAGATTGTACTGATCGGCTGCGGAGACAGCTATGTAGCGCTGATCAGTAAGCATAAAGCGGAGCTTGACGATAACATTATTGCCCCTTATATTGATTTTGACCTGATGAACAGCCTTCAGCAGAAGGAGACCTTCTATAAGCTTTGTGAGAAGCACGGGGTAGACTATCCTGGAACCTTTGTTTATAAGAACGGCATGTCTATGGATTTTACCATCGACTTCCCGTACCCGGTGATCTTAAAGCCGTCCGACAGTATCAAATACTGGGAGCATCCGTTTGACACCCAGAAGAAGGTTTACACGATCCGGTCCAGACAGGAGTTAAACAGCGTCATCAAAGAGATCTACGATGCGGGATACGATGATGACCTGATTATCCAGGATATGATTCCGGGAAATGACGAGTACATGCGTGTGCTGACTTCCTATTCCGACAAAAACGGAAAGGTGAAAATGATGTGTCTGGGACATGTACTGTTAGAGGAGCACACACCGCACGGACTTGGAAATCATGCGGTGATCATCACCGAGCCGAATCAGGAGCTGATGAAGCGGGTAAGAAATCTTCTGGAGGATCTGCACTATGTAGGATTTTCCAATTTCGATATCAAGTACGACAGACGGGACGGAAAGTACAAGTTTTTCGAGATCAACACAAGACAGGGACGGAGTAACTACTATGTGACCGGTTCCGGGTTCAATGTTGCAAAATATATTGTAGAAGAATATGTGTACGGAAAAGAACTGAAGTTTGAGACTGCAAAGGAAGAGCACCTCTGGATGGTTGTTCCGAAGGCGGTCGCATTCAAATATGTCAAAGATCCGGAGTCAAAAGCGAAGATGAAGAAACTGATCAAAGCAGGAAAGATGGTCAACCCGGTCTTCAAGAAGGGAGATCTTGGATGGCCGAGACTTTACCGGATGCTGCGGACACATTTCAGCCACTTTATCAAATTCAGGAAGTACTACAGCTAGAAGGCTGGAAATGACAGGAGGAGCCATGAAGAAAAAATTAGGGGTAATCGGCGGCATGGGACCGGAGGCAACCGCATATTTTTACGAGGAAGTGATCCGGCATACGAAAGCGGACTGTGACCAGGACCATCTGGACATGACCATCTTAAGCCATGCTTCCATGCCGGACCGGACGAAAGCGATCCAGACGGGAGAAAGCCGGAAGCTTCTGCAGGCGATGGCAGAAGATATCCGGATCATGGAAGCGGTCGGTGCGGCCAATCTTGCAATTCCATGCAACACCTCGCATTATTTTTATGACCAGATTCAGGAAATGACAGACATTCCGATCATTCACATGCCGAGGGAGACGATCCGCTACGCAAAAAGTCATTATGAAAATGTAAAGCGGATCGGAATCATGGGGACGGACGGAACGGTATCTGCCGGGATTTACCGGAAAGAGTGCGAAGCTTTGGGAATCGAGGAGATTGTGCCGTCGGAAAAAAGACAAAAAGACGTCATGTCTCTGATCTACGATGATGTCAAAGCCGGAAAAAAAGGAGATTATCAGAAGTTTGAGCGGGTGATGGAAGAGTTCATCAAAAAGGACTGCGATGTGGTGATTCTGGCATGTACCGAGATTTCGGTCTTTAAAAAAGATCACGTGCTGCCGGAGATCTGCCTGGATGCCATGGATGTGCTGATCCGGGAGTCCATCATGAGGTCCGGGGCCTGCTATCAATAAAGAAAAGGAGAAAATGTATGTCACAGAGGAAAAGCGATACCTTGAAAACATATGCGGATCTGATGGAGGAGTGCGGTCTTCTTGTAAAAGCAGAGTTCTTCGGACAGGAAGACACTCATCCGGAAGTGTTGACCTATGACTCACGGGAAGTGACGGAAAATACGATGTTCATCTGCAAAGGTGCGGCATTTAAGGAAGAGTATCTGACTTCCGCCGTGGAAAAGGGAGCAATCCTTTATATCAGTGAGAAAGAGTACGATACCGGAAAGGACATTCCGCATATCCTTGTAAAAGATATCCGTAAGGCGATGGCGGTACTGGCAGATGTCTTCTACGGTTCCGCATGGAAAGAGCTTACCGTGACCGGAATCGGCGGAACAAAAGGAAAATCCACTTCCGCATATTACATGAAATCGGTTGTAGATGATTATATGAAAGAGACCGGAAAGCCTGAGAGCGCCGTGATTTCCTCCATCGATATCTATGACGGTGTCAGCAGAGTGGAGTCCCACATCACAACACCGGAGGCGGTAGAGCTTCAGCGCCATTTCCGGAACGCGGTGGACAGCGGAATTACTTTTGCGGAGATGGAAGTATCCAGCCAGGCGCTCAAATACAACCGGGTGGACAGGATGCGCTTTGATGTTGGAATCTTTTTGAATATTTCAGAAGACCATATCAGTCCGATTGAGCATCCGGATTTTGAGGATTACTTTACATCCAAGATGAAAATGTTTGCCCAGACCGATCATGCGGTAGTCAACCTGGACGCGGACTTTTCAGACCGGATTCTGGAAGCTGCCAGGGCGGCAGGTGACCTGACCACGTTCAGCCAGAAGGACGAGGGGGCAGACTACTTTGCGTACAACATCCGGAAAGACGGACATGAGACGAAGTTTTCCGTACGTTCCAAAGACGGGGAGGAAGATTATGTCCTGACCATGCCGGGCCTGTTTAATGTGGAAAACGCGGTGGCGGTCATTGTGGCGGCAAAGATTCTTGGCATTCCGGATTCCTGCATTCATTCAGGACTGGAAAAAGCAAGATCCAGCGGACGGATGGAGCTTTACGCAAGCAGGGACAAAAAGATCATTGCCATTGTCGATTATGCCCACAACAAGCTCAGCTTTGAAAAGCTGTTCTCCTCTACGAAGGAGGAATATCCGGACTACGCCATCAAGTCGGTGTTCGGATGCCCGGGAAAGAAAGCCTACATCCGGAGAAAGGATCTGGGAACTATCGCGGGACAGTATTCCGAAAAGGTGTATCTGGCGGCGGAAGATCCGGGATATGAGCCGGTGGAAGAGATTTCCGGCGATATCGCCCAGTATGTGAAAGCCCAGAACTGTCCGTATGTGATGATCGAAGACCGTGGGGAAGCCATCCGTACAGCGATCGAGGAGTCAGAGGACAAGACCGTGATCCTTGTGACAGGAAAGGGAAATGAGACACGTCAGAAGTACGGAAGTGAGTACATCGACTGCCCGTCCGACGTGGAATATGTGAAAAAATATCTGGAGATTTACGACCAGACTCATTAAAGAAAAATGCCGGGGATGTGCTTCCCCGGCATCATTTGTCAGAAGGCCTCTTTTCGTTCGGCGTTTGTGATAAAGTCAACCAGCTCGGAGACAAAGTCGGCGGTCCGGTTATCGCGGTCAAACTCCTGGTTGAACTCGACGATATCATACGATACAATCGGCAGTTCTTTCATCAGAGTTCCCATCATTTCATAGACTTCTTCTTCCGTAAAGCCGCTTTTGACAGGAACAGACACTCCCGGCATCAGGGCCGGATCCATGGAGTCAATGTCAAAGCTCAGATGGAAGTAGTTCAGGCGGGAGAGATACTGTACCGCCTCGGAGAGACACGAAGCCAGTCCCTTTTTGCAGATCTCCGGATAGGTATAGAAGCGGATCCCAAGATCCTTCATGATCGTAAGCTCCGGCGGATCGATATCCCGAAGTCCAAGATATACAATGTTCTCAGGGCGGATCTTGGCACCCGGGTGTAAGAATCCGGTGAGTTTAGGATCGCCAAGTCCCAGAAGAGAAGCTACCGGCACACCGTGAATATTTCCGGTTACCGTCGTGGCATCCGTATTGATATCCGCATGGGCATCGATATAGATCAGTCCGATTTCCTCTTGAAAGTGATCCTTTACATAGACACTGGCAGCCGAGGCAGAGCCCATCACTACACTGTGGTCACCGCCCAGAAACAAAGGCGTCTTTCCTGTCTCAAATACAGAATACATATACTGGGCAATGCTCTGACAGGTAGCAGCCACGGTATTCCGGTTTTTTAATACGCAGTCCGGATCTTCCTCCATTATGATTTCCGGAAGCTTTACAATTCTTAAATTTTCGTAACGATTTCTCAGATAATCCAGACTATATTTCAGTCCTGGTGCGCCAACCCCAAAGTGCATCGGACATCCAAAAATACTGAACATAGCAACCTCCAATGATATAGTTTTTGTGCCTAACCAGTATAACATGAGGGTATGGAAAAGACAAGGAGGGCTCTAAGATGACGGTTGGCTAAAAGTAACAATTATGCTATGATTACTTATATTGATAGTAAGAACTGTCAGAAAGTATGCGGGCTTATGAGAGCAATTGAGCTTTTACAGGCAGTCCGGTATGAGCCGGCAGGAGAGAAGATCCGGTTTCCGGACAGAGAGATTTTCGGAGTCAGCCTCGATTCCAGAGACTGCCGGGAGGGTTCGGTGTTTGTATGCATCCGGGGAAGCGTATGCAACGGGAGCCGCTATGCAAAAGAAGCGGTCCGGCATGGAGCAAAGGTTCTGGTGGCAGCAAAAGAAGAGCAGGAACTGATCGGTAAGATACTTGGGCAATTCCCGGAATGTGAAGGAGTCCTTGTAGAGGATGAGCGGGAGGCAGCGGCCCTTCTGGCGGCAAGGTACGAAGGAGAACCGTCGAGATCCATGACGATGATCGGCGTGACAGGAACCAAGGGAAAGACGACGACAGTCAGCATGATCCGGAAGATCTTGTCGGAGGCCGGAATCCGGACCGGAATGATCGGAACGACCGGGCAGTTTGACGGGAAGGAGCATCTGCCGTCCGAACATACGACGCCGGATGCGGTGACCTTGCAGAGAAGTCTCGCAAGAATGAGGAAAAATGCCTGCCGTGCCTGTGTGATGGAAGTATCCTCCCAGGCATTGAAGCTTCAGAGAACGAAGGGGATCTGCTTTGATACCGGCGTGTTTTTGAATCTGGGGGATGATCATATCGGAAGATTTGAGCACGCGGACAAAGAGGAATATCTGGCATGTAAGAGGAAGCTGTTTTTGCAGAGCCGGGAGGCAGTGGTCAATGCGGATGATCCGGCATGGAAGCAGATGCTTGCGGGTACGGGATGTCCGTTTCAGACCTTTGGTATCCGAAATGGAGACTTCCGGGCGGTAAAGATACGGACGGAAAGCTTTGTCCAGGGGCATCCGGGAGTGGAGTTTGACATCGGGAAGGTGCATTTTCAGATCCCGGCACCCGGAATCTTTACCGTATACAATGCGCTGGCAGCTGTCCGTGTCTGTATGCGGTACGGCGTGACGCCGAAGACGGCAGCCGGATCCCTTCTTGATTTTCAGGTAAAGGGACGGATGCAGTTTTTCTCCATCCCGGGAGGAGGAGAGGCGGTCATCGATTACGCGCACAATGCCATGAGCCTTGAAAGTGTGCTTACGACGCTTCGGGCATACCGACCGGCCCGGCTGATTACGGTGTTTGGCTGCGGAGGCCAGAGGGCGAAGGAACGTAGATTTCAGATGGGCGAAGTCTCGGGAAGACTGTCGGATCTGACGGTGATTACATCTGACAATCCAAGATGGGAGGCCCCGGAGGCGATTATGGATGACATCGAGACCGGAGTACGAAAGACAGACGGGAAGTATCTTCGGATCACGGACCGGAAAGAAGCAGTGAAACAGGCGGTGGAGATGGCAGGACCGGGCGATCTGGTTGTGATCGCGGGAAAAGGCCACGAGAATACCCAGGAGATTCAGGGTGTTTTCTATCGGATGGATGAACAGGAATTGGTAGAGGAAGCATGTACGCAGAAATTATTATAGATATCACACATGAAAAACTGGACCGGACCTTTGAGTATAAGGTGCCGGAAGAACTGGAAGGGACACTTGCCGTCGGAAGCAGCGTTCTGGTTCCGTTTGGAAACGGGGACAAAGTCCGAACAGGTTTTATCATCGGATTTTCGGAAAAGAGCAGCTTTGATCCGGCAAAGATCAAAGAGATCAGGGGGAAAGCTCCGAAAAGTGTCCGGATCGAGGAGAATCTGGTAGCGCTGGCAGCCTGGATGAAAGAGCATTACGGCGGTACGATGATCCAGGCGCTTAAGACGGTCTGGCCGGTAAAGAAACAGGAGCGTCCAAAAGAAAAGCGGATCATCCGCCGGACTGTCACAGAGGAAGAAGGAAGAGAGTGGCTTGCTCTGTTCCAAAGGAAGAATCAGAAGGCAAGGGCAAGGCTTTTGGAGGCGCTTCTGGAAAATGAGGAGCTGGATTACGGCTGGATTTTGAGAAAGCTTGGTCTGACCGCTTCGGTTGTCCGGGCACTGGAGGAAATGCAGATTCTTACCGTGGATACAGAAACGGTATGGAGAAATCCGGTCAAGGCATCCGAAGAGCAGACGAAGCAGATCGAATATACAACAGAGCAGAAAGAAGCAATCCGGATTTTCAAGGAGGATTTCCAGCGGGGAAATCCGGGGACTTATCTTCTGTACGGCGTGACAGGAAGCGGGAAGACGGAAGTTTACATGGAGATGATCCAAAGCGTTGTACAAAGCGGCAGGCAGGCGATTGTCCTGATCCCGGAGATAGCATTGACCTATCAGACGGTCATGCGGTTTGTGCGGGTATTTGGAAACCGGGTGTCCATTATGAATTCCAGACTGTCTGCCGGGGAACGCTATGACCAGATGATGCGGGCAAAGAATGGTGAGATCGATGTGATGATCGGTCCAAGGTCGGCGCTTTTCACCCCGTTTGAGCATTTGGGTCTGATTGTGATTGACGAAGAGCATGAAACGACCTATAAAAGCGAGCAGGTGCCAAGGTATCATGCAAGGGAGACCGCGATCGAGCGGGCCAGAATCGAAGGGGCGGGCGTGGTGCTCGGATCGGCGACACCGTCGCTGGAAGCCTTTGAAGGATGCAGGAGAGGGCAGTACCGCCTGCTCCGCCTGACCCAAAGGGTGAAGAAGCAGAAGATGGCCGAGGTGTCCGTGATCGATATGCGAAAGGAACTGCAAAAAGGAAACCGCTCCATTTTAAGTGACTGTTTACGGGAGAAGATCGAGGACCGGCTGAAGCGGCGGGAACAGGTTATGCTTTTCCTGAACCGGAGGGGATTTGCGGGCTTCCTGTCTTGCAGGTCCTGCGGATATGTAGTAAAATGTCCTCATTGCGACGTGTCTTTATCCTGGCACAGAGGGGGACGGATGGTCTGCCATTACTGCGGGTATGAGGAACCGATGATTCATACCTGCCCGTCCTGCGGTTCCCCTCACATCGGAGCCTTTAAGGCAGGGACGCAGCAGGTGGAAGATCTGATCCGGAAAGAGTTTCCGGAGGCAAAGGTGCTTCGGATGGATCTGGATACGACAAGAGGGAAGGAAAGCTACGAGACTATTCTCTCGTCGTTTGCAGATCAGGAGGCCGATATTCTGATCGGTACCCAGATGATCGTAAAGGGACATGATTTTCCAAATGTCACCCTGGTCGGGGTGCTGGCGGCGGATCTTTCCCTTTATATCAGTGACTACCGGGCGGCAGAGCGGACTTTTGCGCTTCTTTGTCAGGCGGCAGGCCGTGCAGGCCGGGGGGATCTGCCGGGAGAAGCGGTGATCCAGAGCTACAATCCGGAGCATTACAGCATACAGGCCGCGGCAAGGCAGGACTACGAGGCGTTCTTTGCGGAGGAGATGAAGTTCAGGACGCTGATGGGATATCCGCCGGCGGCTCACCTGATGGCGGTGCTGATGACGAGCGAAGATGAGGCGCTTTTAAATAAAGGGGCCTACTATCTAAAGCTGTTTGCGGGCAGGATCCGGACGGATGCAGGGCTTGAGATCATCGGGCCTGCCAGTCCTGCCATCGGAAAGGTGAAGGATCAGTACCGGAAAGTGCTTTATCTGAAGCATGAGGATTACCGCGTGCTGACAGAGGCAAAGGATAAGATGGAACAATATATTGAGATTAATGAAGGATTTCAAAACATCCGGATCCAGTTTGACTTTGATCCGGTTCAGACATTTTAATAGTAAAGAGAGGGATTCATTATGGCAATCAGAAAGATACGGGAAGTTGGAGATGACGTACTGGAAAAGCAGTGCAAAAAGGTGGACAAGATGACACTTCGGACGAAGATCCTCATTCAGGATATGTTCGATACGATGTATGACGCAATGGGAGTCGGACTTGCGGCTCCGCAGGTTGGCATCTTAAAGCAGATCATCACCATTGATGTAGGAGATCAGCCGATCGTGCTGATCAACCCGGAAATCATTGAATCGGACGGCACGCAGACCGGGGAGGAAGGATGTTTAAGTCTTCCGGGCAAATACGGCATTGTAACCCGTCCGAACCATGTCAAAGTGCGGGCGCTCAACGAGGACATGGAAGAAGTCATCTGGGAGGGAGAAGGCCTCCTTGCAAGAGCATTCTGTCATGAGATTGATCATCTCTCCGGCCTGATGTACATGCGTCTTGCAGAAGACGGCATCCATGACAATGCAGCGGAAGAAGAATAGAAAGGACTGTGACAGAGTATGAAAGTCATTTTTATGGGAACACCGGATTTTTCCGTCGGAACACTGGAGGCGCTTCTTGAGGCAGGACATGAGGTTGTCCTTGCGGTGACACAGCCGGACAAGCCGAAGGGAAGAGGAAAGGAAATGCAGTTTCCTCCGGTCAAGGAGACGGCTCTTCGGCATGGAATTGAGGTTTACCAGCCAAGACGGATCCGGGAAAAAGAATGTATCGAGAAACTTGCCGCCTATCAGGCGGACATCATGGTTGTCATCGCTTTTGGACAGATTCTGCCAAAAGAGATTCTGGAGATGACGCCGTATGGCTGTGTCAATGTTCATGCCTCCCTGCTTCCGAAGTACCGGGGCGCGGCGCCGATTCAGTGGGCCGTGATCAACGGGGAAAAGGAAAGCGGAGTGACGACCATGCAGATGGACGAAGGACTGGATACCGGAGACATGCTGTTAAAGACAACGATTGTTCTGGATGAAAAGGAGACGGGAGGAAGCCTTCACGACAAACTTTCAGATGCCGGGGCAAAGCTCTGTGTTGAAACATTAAAACGTCTGGAGGAAGGAAGCATCCAGCCGGAAAAGCAGGGAGAAAGCCCGACGGAATATGCCCGGATGCTGAATAAAGCGATGGGAGCCATTGACTGGAATCAGGATGCGGTTTCCATTGAACGTCTGATCCGTGGTTTAAATCCATGGCCAAGTGCATATACTACATGGGACAACAAGACAATGAAAATCTGGGATGCGGATGTGACAGAAGATGTGCCGGGAACGGAAGATGCCGGACCGGGAGAGATCACGGCAGTGTCCAAAAAGGATTTCACAATAAAGACCGGAGAGAAGAGTCTGGTGATCCGGGAGCTTCAGATTCCGGGGAAAAAGCGGATGGACGCGGGAGCATTTCTGCGTGGATATCCGCTGGAAGCAGGAATGAGTTTAGGGGAGAACTGATCTGAATAAAGAAAGGGAGAGGTAGAAATGCCATTTTACTATTACTATGATCCGACGTACAGCCTTGTACTGATCGGGCTCCTCCTTTGCCTTGCGGCATCGGCACGGGTCCGTTCCACCTATGCAAAGTACGGGAGAGTGCGGAGCCGTTCCGGGCTCACCGGACGGGAGGCTGCCGATCGGATTCTGCGAAGCGCAGGGATCTACGATGTACGGATCGAGCATGTGAGCGGAAATCTGACGGATCACTTTGATCCAAGGAACAGGGTACTGCGTCTGTCAGATGCCACGTATCAGTCTGCTTCTGTAGCGGCGGTTGGAGTGGCGGCCCACGAGTGCGGACACGCGATCCAGCATTCACGGGGATATGCGCCGTTGAAAATCAGAAGCGCTATCGTTCCGGTGGCGAATTTTGGATCGGCCATCGCATGGCCATTGATCCTTCTGGGACTGTTATTCAACAGCCGTTCTTCGTATCTGCTGATCCAGATCGGGATTCTGGCATTTTCGTTTGCCGTTTTGTTTCAGCTTGTTACCCTTCCGGTGGAGTTCAACGCATCGAGAAGGGCAGTGCAGATTCTGGGAGAGAGCGGGATGCTGCTTCCGGATGAGCTCTCCATGACGAAGAAAGTATTACGGGCTGCGGCGCTGACCTATGTGGCAGGAGCCGCCTCGGCGATTCTGCAGCTTCTGCGTATCATTCTGCTGACAGGAGGAAGACGGCGTGAATAAACCGATCGAAGAAAGAGAACTGATTCTTGCCATTTTGCTGGAGGTGACAAGAGACAAGGTGCCGGGGCACCTGGCCCTGTCAAGAGTCCTTAGCAAGTATCAGTATCTGGATAAAAGAGAACGTGCCTTCATCACAAGGGTGACGGAAGGAACGCTGGAGCATATGATCGAGATTGATTACATCATCGATCAGTTTTCCAAAACAAAAACAGCAAAAATGAAGCCGGTTATCCGTATTATTTTAAGAAGCGCGGTCTACCAGCTGAAGTATATGGATCAGGTACCGGCCTCCGCAGTCTGCAATGAGGCGGTAAGACTTGCAAAGAAGAGAGGATTTCAGAATCTTTCCGGATTTGTTAATGGAGTACTTAGGACCATCGCAAGACAGATGGATCAGGTGAAGCTTCCGGAGCATCCTCTTTCCAGACGTCTTTCTGTGCAGTATTCCATTCCGGAATGGATGGTGGAAATGTGGCTTTCGAGCTATCCGGAAGAGACGGTGGAGAAGATGCTTTCCTTTATGATGGAAGAGCATCCGACCTGTATCCGGTTTGACCCGGAACGGATCACCAAAGAGGAAATCAAAGCCCGCCTGAAAGAAGACGGAGTGGAAAAAGTGGAGGATCATCCGGTTCTCCCGTATGCGCTGTGGATTTCCGGATACGATTATCTGGGCGGCCTGGAAACATTTGAAGAAGGACTGTTTTATGTGCAGGATGCAAGTTCCATGATGGCGGTGGAAAGCCTGCCGGTCAAGAAAGGCGATTCGATTATCGATGTCTGTGCCGCGCCGGGCGGGAAAGCGCTCCATGCGGCGGAAAAGCTTGCGGGAACCGGGCATGTGGACGCCAGAGACCTGACGGAATATAAAGTGGGTCTTATCGAAGAGAATATCGGGCGCAGCGGGCTTACCAATATCAGCGCGCGGCAGCAGGACGCAAGAGTGTGCGATGAGGCTTCGGTTGAAACGGCGGACATCGTCATTGCCGATCTTCCATGTTCCGGCCTTGGCGTACTTGCCACAAAGAAAGATATCCGTTACAATATGACGCCGGAGACACAAAAAGAGCTTGCCGCGCTTCAGCGGGAGATCTTGTCCGTGGTGCACCGTTATGTGAAGCCGGGCGGAACGCTTCTTTACAGCACCTGCACCATCAACCGGGAGGAGAACGAGGAAAATACAGCCTGGTTTCTGGAACAGCACAGGGAGTTTACGCTTGAAAAGGAAAAACAGTTCCTTCCGGGCATTGATCCGTGCGACGGATTTTACATAGCAGTTATGAAAAAACAGGAGTCGAAATAGATGGAAAAGAAAGATATTGCGTCCTATACTCTTCAGGAACTGGAAGACGAGATGAAAGCCATCGGTGAAAAGCCGTTCCGGGCAAAGCAGATTTACGAGTGGATCCATGTAAAACTGGTGGAATCCTTTGATGAGATGACCAACGTATCCAAAGCTCTCCGGGAAAAGCTGGACCGGGAGTATGAGATCGCGACGGTAAGTCTGGTGGAACGGCAGATTTCCGGAATCGACGGAACGAACAAATTTCTCTTTGAGCTTTCGGACGGAAACATGATTGAGAGTGTCCTGATGAAATATAAACACGGAAACAGCATCTGCATTTCCTCCCAGGTAGGATGCAGGATGGGGTGCCGCTTCTGCGCGTCAACCATCGGCGGACTGGTGCGAAACCTCACCGCGTCAGAGATGCTGAGAGAAGTATATGAAGTGCAGAAAATCAGCGGGGAGCGGATCTCGAACATCGTTGTGATGGGAACGGGCGAACCCCTTGACAATTATGAGAATTTCGTCCGGTTTATCC
Source organism: Pseudoflavonifractor sp. BSD2780061688st1 E11 (assembly GCF_005844125.1). Taxonomy (NCBI): domain Bacteria; kingdom Bacillati; phylum Bacillota; class Clostridia; order Eubacteriales; family Oscillospiraceae; genus Pseudoflavonifractor; species Pseudoflavonifractor sp. BSD2780061688st1 E11. The sequence continues at coordinate 10,923 of NZ_SPHM01000024.1, read as the reverse complement.
GGATGGTCAGCGACGGGCACGGGCTTCACATCAGCCAGAGAAACATCACCGCATCCACCTGCGGGATTGTGCCGAATATCCGGCGCCTGGCGGATGAGAAATTTCAGATCACGCTGGCGCTTTCCCTTCACGGATCCAACCAGGAGAAGCGGAAATCACTTATGCCCGTGGCAAATAAATATGAGCTGTCTGAAGTCCTTGCGGCGTGTGACGAGTACTTTGAAAAGACCGGAAGAAGGATCACGTTTGAGTACAGTCTGGTGCACGGGGTCAACGATACAGAAGAAGACATCCGGGAGCTGACGGCCCTTTTGAAGCATAGAAACTGCCACCTGAATCTGATTCCGGTCAACCCGGTAAGGGAAAATAATTTCAAAAGACCGGATAAAAAAACTGCAGGGATTTTTCAAAATAAACTTGAAAAAAATGGGATTAATGTTACTATAAGAAGAGAAATGGGCTCTGATATTGACGGAGCCTGTGGTCAGCTCAGAATAAAACACAGAGACAATAATAAGGAGAATGAAAATGAAAACATTTTCAATGACTGATATTGGAAGAAAAAGAGAGATCAATCAGGACTACGTGTTCGCTACAGATGAAACGATCGGGAATCTCCCGAATCTTCTTGTGGTAGCTGACGGAATGGGCGGACATCGTGCGGGTGACTTTGCTTCCAGGTTTACCGTGGAGGTTCTGGCCGAAGAGGTACAGAACTGCAAAGAGACCCATCCTGAGACGATTCTTGGAAACTCGATCCAGGCGGCAAACGAGCGGCTTTTAGAAGAGGCCGAAAAGGACAACAGGCTGGAGGGCATGGGAACGACTCTGGTCGCTGCCACGATACTGGATCATGTACTTTATTTTGCAAATGTCGGAGACAGCAGACTCTATCTGATCAACAAGGAGATCCGACAGCTTTCCAAAGACCATTCCATGGTGGAAGAGATGGTAAGGCTTGGAGGACTGACAGAAGAGGAGGCAAAGCATCATCCGGATAAAAATATCATCACACGTGCGATCGGGGTGAAGCAGAAAGTAGAGCCGGACTTTTTTGAGTACCGCTTAAAGGGCGGAGACATCATACTGATGTGCAGCGACGGCCTCACGAATATGGTAGATGACGATGAAATTTTTCAGATTGTAAAGAGCGCACGTGATATAGTGGAAGCAGTGGAAAGTCTAATTCAAAGAGCAAATGAAAACGGCGGCTCGGATAATATTGGAGTAGTACTGGCGCAGCCGTATGCAGATGAGGTGAGTGTATGGTAAAAGATGGTATTGTATTAGGGGAGCGGTATGAGATCCTCAGTAAGATCGGTGCCGGAGGCATGGCCGATGTTTACAAAGGACGCGACAATGTACTGAATCGTTATGTTGCCGTCAAAGTACTGAAAAAAGAATACCGGGAAGATGAAACCTATGTGAAGAAGTTCCGGTCGGAGGCTCAGGCCGCAGCCGGAATCATGAATCCGAATATTGTCAATGTCTATGATGTAGGCGTGGACCGCGGACTTTATTATATGGTAATGGAGCTGGTAGAGGGAATCACGCTGAAAGAATATATCGCAAAGAAAGAAAAGCTGACACCGAAAGAGGTAATCAGCATCACACTTCAGGTATGTGCCGGCATGGAGGCGGTACATAAAGGCCACATCATTCATCGTGATATCAAACCGCAGAATATTATTATTTCAAATGAAGGAAAGGTAAAAGTAACCGACTTCGGTATTGCCAAGGCGGCAAGCTCTAATACAACGAGTTCCAATGCCATGGGATCGGTCCACTATACTTCACCGGAACAGGCAAGAGGGGGCTTTTCCGATGAAAAGAGCGACATCTATTCCATCGGTATTACGATGTATGAAATGGTGACCGGTCGCGTGCCGTTTGACGGAGATTCCACAGTTGCGATTGCCATGAAGCATCTCCAGGAAGAGATCGTGCCGCCGTCAGAGTACGTGCCGATGCCGTACAGTCTTGAGCAGATCATCTTAAAATGTACCCAGAAGAATCCGGATCTGAGATATCCAAACGTGACACTGCTCGCACAGGATCTTAGAAGATCACTTTCCGATCCGAATGGTGATTTCGTGAAGAACGGCGCTGCCGCATACGGTGCAGGCGCTGATACTGTCATGATTTCCGAGTCAGACAGAAGGAAACTTCAGAATCAGTACGATGACGAGTATGATGATGACGACAGATACGACGATGAGTACGATGACGGATACGACGATGACCATGACGATGGTTACGACGATGACGATTACGATACAAGAAACCTGAAAACCCACAGGAACAAAGAGGAACACACCGGCAAGAAGCCGAAGATGAGCAATATGATGAAGATCATTATTGCGCTGGTGGCAGTCCTTGTTGTCTGTGCGGCAGCTTACGGAATCGGAAGCGCGGTAGGCCTTTTTGGAGGAGGCTCCGGCAGTCAGGAAGAGGAAGAAGTCCGTATGGCGGACGTTCCGAATCTTGCCAACCTTGGCCTGACAGAAGACCAGGCAAGAGAAGCTGCCGAGAAAGCAGGATTCAAGCTGGAAGTATCCGGCACCGAAGCGTCTGACCAGGACGAAGGTACTGTCATCGATCAGGATCCGGAATATGGAGAAGAGGCTGAGAGAGGAAGCACGATCAATGTTGTTTTAAGTGCAGGACCGTCGACCGTGACTGTTCCGGATGTAACCGGTGATGATGTCAGCACGGCAACCGAGAAGATTGAGGCCGAAGGACTCAGCGTGGGTTCCACAAGTGAAGAGTACAGCGATGAGTACGATGAAGGAGAAGTGATCCGGACGACACCGTCTTCCGGCAGTGAGGTGGAAGAAGGCTCCACAGTTAATCTGGTAGTCAGCCAGGGAGTAAATCCGGAGGATGAGATGGTGACAGTTCAGAGCTTTGTCGGCATGCCGGAGAGAAATCTGACATCCTGGGCAGAAGACAATGAGATCAACGTATCTAGGTCTGAGGACTACAGTGATGATGTGGGCATAGGAAGAATCATTTCCCAGTCTCTGACATCCGGCACTGTGGCAAAAGGCACGACCATCAGCTACGTGGTGAGCCTTGGAGGAGAGCCGGACGAAGAAGAGCCGTCGGACAGCAGTAATAACAATGACAACAACAGCAGTGACAATACCAATAATGGAGGAAGCGATTCCTCATCCGGAAACGATTCCGGATCTTCTACATCTTCGGATGGACCGGTCTGGGAGAGTAACATCGCATCCTGGGTACAGGAAAACGGAAATCCGAAATATAATGTGGAATACGAGGAAAATTCTTCAGTAAGCCGTGGACAGGTGATCCGTTACGAACAGAATTCTGACGGAAGTTACACCTTCTATGTAAGCATCGGCTAAGGACAGGATGCGGACAAACATACAAGGAGACTTTCATGAAGGGTAAGATTGTGAAAGGAATTGCCGGATTCTACTACGTTCACGTAGTAGAATCCGGTGTTTATGAATGTAAGGCAAAAGGGATCTTCCGAAAGGAGAAGATCAAACCGCTTGTAGGAGACAATGTCGAAATTGATGTGATCAATGAGTCGGAGAAAACGGGGAATATCACAGAGATCCTGCCAAGGAAAAATGAACTGATCCGTCCGGCGGTCGCAAATATCGATCAGGCACTGATTGTATTCGCGGTGACAAGCCCCAAACCCCATCTGAATCTGCTGGACAGGTTTCTGATTATGATGGAGAGCAAATCCATTCCGGTGACGCTCTGCTTTAATAAAAAGGATCTGGCAGACGAAAAAGAATGGGAACTGTTAAAAGAGACTTATGAAGCCTGCGGCTATCCGGTTATATTTACCAGCGCCGCAAAAGAGGAGAATATCGATCAGGTAAGGAAGATCCTGGAAGGAAAGACGACTGCCCTTGCGGGACCGTCCGGTGTGGGAAAATCCTCACTGATCAATCTGCTGGATCCGAATGCCAATATGGAGACCGGAGAAATCAGCAGGAAGATTGAACGGGGACGCCATACAACGAGACATTCCGAACTGTTTTCCATTGGCGGGGAGACCTATATCATGGATACGCCGGGATTTGGTTCGCTGTATGTGAATGATTTTGAAAAAGAAGATCTGAAGGATTATTTCCGTGAATTCAGACCTTACGAGGGAAGCTGCCGTTTTCAGGGATGCAGCCACATCCATGAACCGGGATGCGAGGTAAAGGAGGCACTTTCAGAAGGATTCATTCCGAAGAGCAGATATGAAAATTATCTGGAGATGTACCGCGAACTGGAGCAGAAAAAGCGATATTGAGGAGGAAAAGCATGAAATATATTTTGGCGCCGTCTCTTTTGGCGGCAGATTTTAAATGTCTTGCCGGGCAGATGAAAATGACAGAGGAAAACGGGGCAGAGTACCTGCACTTTGATGTAATGGACGGGATGTTTGTACCAAGTATCTCTTTCGGGATGCCGGTATTAAAGTCCATCAAAGGAGCTACAGAGCAGGTGATGGACGTGCATCTGATGGTTCAGGAACCGGTCCGCTATGTGACAGATTTTGCAGATGCAGGCGCGGATATCATTACGATCCATCTGGAAGCATGTCAGGATGTGAAGGAAACGATTCAGAAAATTAAGAACTGCGGGAAGAAGGCAGGGATTTCCATCTGTCCGCAGACGGATGCGGATCAGCTGCTCCCGTATATGGAGCTTGTGGACATGATTCTTGTCATGAGTGTACAGCCTGGATTTGGAGGACAGAAGTTTATTCCGGAATCCATTGAAAAGATCAGGAAGGTACGCCGGATGATTACGGAATGCGGCCGGGACATTGATCTGGAAGTGGATGGAGGAATCTATCAGGACAATGTAGAGGAAGTGCTGAAAGCAGGGGCGAATGTAATTGTTGCAGGATCCGCGGTATTTGGCGGAGATCCGGGACAAAATACAAAGGCTATGATGGAGAGATTAAGACAATATGAGTAGAGTGACAATCATCATCAGCGGAGGCGCGATTAACGATAATTTCGCACTTTCCGTACTGGAATCTTACGAATCGAAACGTATCATCGGAGTGGATAAAGGAGTGGAGTTTCTGTACAGGCACAAAATTGAGCCGGAGTACATTGTAGGGGATTTTGACAGTATCTCAGAAGAAGTAATCCGCTATTACCGGGAGGAGACGAAAATTCCGATCCGGGAGTATAATCCGGTCAAGGATGCATCGGATACAGAGATCGCAATCCGGCTTGCCATTACACTTGGCTGCGACCGGATGATTATTCTGGGAGCAACGGGATGCAGGATTGACCATGTCTGGGCCAATGTACAGTCTCTGGAAATTGCCAGAAAGGCAGGAATACAGGCGGAGATTCTGGATTCATGCAACAGGATCCGGCTATGCGACCGGGAAGTGCGCCTGAAACGGCGCAATGCATTCGGGAAATATTTTTCCCTGTTCCCGTTTGGGGGAGAGGTGGAGGATCTCACGATCCGCGGAGCGAAATATCCGCTGAACCATCATCACCTGCTCCCGAACGACAGTCTCTGTGTCAGCAATGAGATCGCGGAAGACGAGCTTGTGATCACGTTTGCATACGGAACACTGATTTTGATGGAAACAAAAGACGAGTAAGAAATTTACAAAGAGAATGGAGAGAAATTAAATGAAACTTGGAATCGTAGGATTACCGAACGTAGGGAAGAGTACGCTGTTTAATTCCCTGACAAAGGCAGGAGCGGAATCAGCCAACTACCCGTTCTGTACCATTGACCCGAATGTGGGCGTCGTAACTGTACCGGACGAGAGACTTAATGTACTGGCGGAAATGTACCAGACAAAAAAGATCGTTCCGGCTGTCATTGAATTCGTAGATATTGCGGGACTTGTAAAAGGAGCATCCAAAGGGGAAGGTCTTGGAAACCAGTTCCTTGCCAATATCCGGGAAGTAGACGCCATTGTCCATGTGGTAAGATGTTTTGAAAACAGCAATATCGTTCACGTAGATGGAAGCATCAATCCGCTCCGTGATATAGAGACCATCAATCTGGAGCTGATCTTCTCCGATCTGGAAGTGCTGGAACGCCGTATCAGCAAGCAGATCCGGGCGGCAAGAAACGACAAGGCGGCAGCAAAAGAAGTGGACCTGATGCAGAGAATCAAGGCGCATCTGGAAGACGGAAAAATGGCAGGAAGCTTTACGGATATCCGGGATGAAGAGGAAGAAGAGTGGATGAACAGCTACAATCTCCTCACAGCAAAACCGGTGATCTTTGCGGCCAACGTATCAGAAGATGATCTGGCGGATGACGGCGCCTCTAATGAAGGGGTACAGAAAGTCAGAGAATTTGCCAAAGAAGCAGGTTATGAAGTCTTTGTGGTCTGCGCTGAGATCGAGCAGGAGATCGCAGAGCTTGAGGACGACGAAAAGCAGATGTTCCTCGAGGATCTTGGCCTGAAAGAATCCGGACTGGAAAAACTGATCAAGGCAAGCTACAGTCTCCTTGGCCTGATCAGCTACCTGACAGCAGGAGAGCCGGAAGTCCGTGCATGGACGATCAAGAAAGGGACAAAGGCACCTCAGGCAGCCGGAAAGATTCATTCTGATTTCGAAAGAGGATTTATCCGCGCGGAAGTAGTTGCATACGATGACCTGATTGCCTGCGGCAACATGACAGCCGCAAAAGAGAAAGGCCTCGTCCGTTCCGAAGGAAAAGAATATGTCGTAAAAGACGGGGACGTAGTACTGTTCCGGTTTAACGTATAACAACTTCAAAAACAACAGGTAAGCCGTACAGCTGTCGGGAAACGACGGCTGTGCGGCTTTTTGTTCAGAAAAAGGTGCAAAAATCTGGGACAAGTATACTGGACTTTTACAGGTAATGGCGATATAATATGAATATCTATGAATTTAGAAACATTTTTTGAAACTTAAGGAGGAATAAAGAAATGGGAAGATCAATGAAAACCATGGATGGTAACCATGCTGCTGCTCATGCTTCTTATGCATACAGCGATGTAGCTGCGATCTATCCGATTACCCCTTCATCTGTTATGGCAGAAGCTACAGATGAGTGGGCTACCCAGGGAAGAAAGAACATTTTTGGACAGGAAGTTCAGGTTACGGAGATGCAGTCCGAGGCCGGAGCAGCAGGTGCCGTACACGGCTCTCTTGCAGCAGGTGCCCTGACAACTACATACACAGCATCTCAGGGACTCCTTCTGATGATCCCGAACCTGTACAAGATTGCAGGCGAACAGCTTCCGGGTGTGTTCAATGTATCTGCCCGTGCGCTTGCAAGCCACGCGCTCTCCATCTTCGGAGATCATTCCGACGTATACGCATGCCGTCAGACAGGATGCGCAATGCTCTGTGAATCAAGCGTTCAGGAAGTTATGGACCTGACACCGGTTGCTCACTGTGCGGCAATCAAAGGACGCCTTCCGTTCATCAACTTCTTCGACGGATTCCGTACATCTCACGAAATCCAGAAGATCGAGACATGGGATTACGAAGATCTGAAAGATCTCGTTGACATGGATGCGATCGATGCATTCCGTAAGCACGCGTTAAATCCAAATCATCCTTGCGAAAGAGGATCCGCTCAGAACCCTGACGTATTCTTCCAGGCAAGAGAAGCATGTAATCCGTACTATGACGCAATGCCGGCCATCGTTCAGGAATACATGGACAAAGTAAACGCAAAGATCGGAACAAACTACAAACTGTTCAACTACCACGGAGCAGAGGATGCTGAGCATGTAATCATTGCTATGGGATCTGTATGTGAGACAATCGATGAGACTGTTGACTACCTGCTTGCAAAAGGACAGAAAGTCGGAGTCGTAAAAGTACGTCTTTACAGACCATTCAGCGCTGAAGCACTTGTAAATGCAATTCCGGAAAGCGTAAAAGTGATCTCCGTTCTCGACAGAACAAAAGAGCCGGGAGCACAGGGCGAGCCGCTTTACCTTGACGTTGTTGCAGCATTAAAAGGAACAAAATTCGATGGCGTGAAGATCCTCACAGGACGTTACGGATTAGGTTCCAAAGATACGACACCGGCTCAGATCGTTGCCGTATACAACAACACAGAAAAAGAAAAATTCACAATCGGTATCGTTGATGATGTGACACACCTGTCACTGGACGAAGGTGAACCGCTTGTTACAACACCGGAAGGAACAATCAACTGCAAATTCTGGGGACTTGGAGCAGACGGTACTGTCGGAGCTAACAAGAACTCCATCAAGATCATCGGTGATAATACAGATATGTATGCACAGGCATACTTTGATTATGACTCCAAGAAATCAGGCGGTGTGACAATGTCTCACTTACGTTTCGGTAAGAAACCGATCAAGTCCACTTACCTGATCAAGAAAGCAAACTTTGTTGCATGCCACAACCCGTCCTATATCAACAAATACAACATGGTACAGGAACTCGTTGACGGAGGAACATTCCTTCTGAACTGTCCATGGGATATGGAAGGACTGGAGAAACACCTTCCGGGACAGGTAAAAGCATTTATTGCAAACCACAACATCAAGTTCTACGTAATCGATGGTATCAAGATCGGTAAGGAGATCGGACTTGGCGGACGTATCAACACAATCCTTCAGTCTGCATTCTTCAAACTGGCAGCCATCATTCCGGAGGAAGAAGCGATCGACCTGATGAAGAAAGCAGCAAAAGCTACTTACGGAAGAAAAGGTGACAAGATCGTTCAGATGAACTATGACGCAATCGATGCAGGTGCAAAACAGGTTGTTGAAGTAACTGTACCGGAAAGCTGGAAAGATGCAGCTGACGAAGGTTTATTCACACCGGAAGTAAAAGGCGGAAGAAAAGAAGTTGTAGACTTCGTTAAGAATATCCAGGCAAAAGTAAACGCTCAGGAAGGCAACTCTCTGCCGGTATCTGCATTTACAGAATACGTAGATGGTACAACACCGTCAGGAACAGCTGCTTACGAAAAACGTGGTATCGCAGTGGATATCCCGATCTGGCAGCCGGAGAACTGTATCCAGTGTAACCGTTGTGCGTATGTATGTCCGCACGCAGTTATCCGTCCGGTAGCTCTGACAGAGGAAGAAGCTGCAAACGCACCGGAAGGAATTCAGACAATTCCGATGATCGGTATGCCGGATATGAAGTTTACCATGACAGTCTCCGCTTACGACTGTACAGGATGCGGCTCCTGCGCAAATGTATGTCCTGGAAAGAAGGGCGAGAAGGCTCTCGTTATGGGCAACATGGAAGCAAATGCAGGAGAGCAGGTATACTTCGATTTCGGAAGAGAAATTCCGGTAAAACCAGAAGTAGTAGCAAAATTCAAAGAAAATACTGTAAAGGGAAGCCAGTTCAAACAGCCGCTGCTTGAGTTCTCAGGCGCATGTGCAGGATGTGGTGAGACACCTTACGCAAAACTTGTTACACAGTTATTCGGTGACAGAATGTACATCGCAAACGCAACAGGATGTTCTTCTATCTGGGGTAACTCCTCACCGTCCACACCATACACAGTAAACGCAGAAGGCAAGGGACCTGCATGGTCTAACTCCCTCTTCGAAGACAACGCTGAGTTTGGATATGGTATGCTTCTTGCAAACAAGGCAATCAGAAATGGATTAAAGACAAAAGTAGAGTCTGTTGCAGCATCTGAAAACGCTTCTGAAGAAGTAAAAGCAGCATGTCAGGAATGGCTTGATACATTCTCCTGCGGCGCAACAAACGGAACAGCTACAGACAAACTGGTAGAAGTTCTTTCAGGATGCGACTGCGAAGTATGCAAAGACATCGTAAACAATAAAGATTTCCTCGCTAAGAAGTCACAGTGGATCTTCGGCGGAGACGGATGGGCATATGACATCGGATTCGGCGGACTTGACCACGTACTTGCAAGCGGACAGGATATCAACATCATGGTATTCGATACAGAGGTTTACTCCAACACAGGCGGACAGTCCTCCAAGGCTACAAAGACAGGTGCGGTAGCACAGTTTGCAGCAGGCGGAAAAGAAACCAAGAAGAAAGACCTTGCGGGTATCGCGATGAGCTACGGCTATGTATACGTTGCTCAGATCGCAATGGGCGCTGACTTCAACCAGACAGTAAAAGCGATCTCCGAGGCTGAGGCTTATCCGGGACCGTCACTGATCATTGCTTACGCTCCATGTATCAACCATGGTATCAAGAAGGGTATGAGCAAAGCTCAGACAGAAGAACAGCTCGCAGTAGAGTGCGGATACTGGAACAACTTCCGCTTCAACCCGGCTGCAGAGAACAAGTTCACACTTGACAGCAAGGCTCCTACAGGAGACTATCAGGAATTCCTCAACGGAGAAGTTCGTTACAACTCTCTTGTAAGACAGGATCCGGAAAAAGCAAAAGTTTTATTTGCCAAGAACGAACAGGAAGCAAAGGAGAGATACGAATATCTCAACAAACTTGTTACACTGTACGGAAAAACAGAATAATTGAATGCCAGAAACTGACAGATAATTTACAATACAGGGACGTATTACGGTACGTCCCTGTATTTTTTTCGCCTATAAGAGGCCGTTCTGCATAAACTTTCTTTATAAGTGAAAAAATTGTATAAAACTGTCGGATATTCGTACAAGCAAAGAATAAAAATACGCTAAAAATGAATAAAAATACAGAAAGTGACAACTTTACTAAAAATTTAAGTTTTCAATTATGTGAAAAACTAAACAAAAACTGAACTGTATTCTAGTATATCTTGCACAAGTGTTTTTGGAAAGCGAACAAATTGAGCGACAATAGGAGAAAAGAGAAGAAAAATAATTGAAAATGATAAAAAGCTAACAAATAAAACAAAAAAATATCAAATAATATAAAAAAACGCTGAAGTGAAAAGTTTAATTCCACTTTGAAATTAGGAAATATGAAAGTAGCAATTACTCTTACAAAAGAAGAGAAT
>NZ_SPHM01000023.1:0-60691 GCF_005844125.1 Pseudoflavonifractor sp. BSD2780061688st1 E11 | reverse complement strand
AGTGCATCCTGGGCATCACGGAGTTCGCGTTTCAGACGGGCAATCTCTTTCTGCTCATCAGAGGCGTAATTACCGGAACCACGAACAGGGATATCGCCAGACTCCCGGAAGTCCTTCAGCCATTTTGTCAAAGTGCTGTAACCCACACCGAGATTTTGGGCACAACCACGAACACCAAGCTCCTTGTGATCGAAATAATACTGGACTGCATCCAATTTAAACTGTTTGTCATGTTGCTTTGCCATAATGAGATCCTCCTTCAGTACGATACTTCTATTGTATCATGTATTGTCTATTTGGAATTTTCTCATTTTGACTTGCACTATTTATATTCTAGCACCATGCCATTTCTGGCAGCCCCCCTAACTTTCAGGTTGAGCTCTTGATGGGGATTTTCCCAGAGCAAGATCCACCCCGTAATACACTATCGTGTTTTCCAGTGTAGGGCTCTTGCCTGGGATTTCGATTCCCCATACCCTCGATGATCTGCCGATCTGGCAGATATTGACGTCCACTGGAAAGTGTGACGCAGCACAAAAGGTAGATTCCGGCAGGACTGCCGGTTCTCCCATTTGTGGTGTTACTGAAGTAACAGAAACAAGAAAGGAGGAGAAGCCATGAGAAAAAAGAGATTAGAACGGGAACTGAACCATCCGCATTTTGTCGGAGTCCGGCTTTCCGATATTGAGCTGGAACTTCTGGACAGGAAGGCAGAGATCCTGGGGGTGTCCAGATCCGAATGCCTGCGGAAACTTTTGGTGGAAAAGGAGATCGTGCATCGGGTAGAAGTGGTTGCCGATATGGAAGAACTGCGAAGTCTGGTGGGGGCATATGGAAAGATCGGTGTGAACCTGAATCAGATCGCACGGTACTTCAATACGGGCGGGGAACGTTCACTGGCTATGGAGGATGAAATCCGTCATTGCATTGCGGAATTGTATGCACTCAGGGAAGAAGTGTTGAAGATGGCAGGGGATTTTGAACGGGATTATCGGGGCGGTTAAAGTAGTCCAGATGAATTGTTCCAAAATGATACCGAAACATGACCAAACAGCGTTTTCTGCCGTCAGACAGGATAAACCTCAGGCAAATATATTTGAGGTCAAAAAAGCCTGTCGTAAAGGTCAAAAAATGCAAAAAATGATACCGAAACGCGACCATATTTCGCTGTCCTGTACCAGGTACTGGCAGGATGGCAGGAAGGAGGAATGTCTGTGCCGAGAATGAGCAAGAAAAGAAAACAGGAATTGGCTTTTTTTCTCAATGAAAGAGGGCGGGTTGCCCACAATGACACCTGCCGGAAATGTGTTGGAGACTGCAAGCAGAGTTTCCGGACTGTGATTGTCTGTTGCCCCTGCTATGAATCAAAACGAAGCCGTCGGCGGAAGATCAGACAGAAACAAAAGGATGGATGTGAAGAATAAAGATCAGATGGTATACATGACGGATCAGACCCAGATTCCGGTATATCTTCCTTACCCACGGTTTCTGCTGGGGATGGATCTGACTCAGACAGCCAAGGTCCTGTATGCTCTGTTGCTGGATCGGGCGTGTCTTTCCAGGAAGACAGGGTGGAAGGATGAGGAAGGCCACATTTTTGTGGTTTATCCCATTGCTTATCTGGCTGACGATCTTAGAAAGAGTCACATGACTGTAAAAAAGGCATTGAATGAACTGGAAGAAGCCGGACTTCTGGTGAGAAAAAAACAGGGATTTTCAAAACCGAATCTGCTGTATATCAAAATCCCGGCAGAGGGAAAGAAAAGTTCCCCTGTGAAGGATAGAAAAGTGTCCCTCAAAGGGAAAGAAAATGATACTTATGAGGGAAAGAAACCTGCCCCTGTGAAGGATAGAAAAGTATCCCCTAATTACTTAAATAATAGTTACTTGATATATAGTCAAACAAATAAAGAGAGAGAAGCGCGCTCTGCCTATGGCGAATATCACAATGTGTTTCTCTCCGAAACAGAATATGGAGAATTGAAACAGGAGATCCGGGAATTAGACAGGCTGATCGAGGAACTGTCCAGTTATATGCGTTCCAGTGGAAAGCAATATGCTGATCATGCCGTTACCTTGAGAAGATGGGCAGAACGGTCAGCCCTGGTGAAAAACATTCCGGATTATACCTGCAGTGAGGAGGAAAGTCTATGAACAAGGTGGTAGAAGAAACAGTAAAGAACATGATTCAGTCGGGAGAAAGAACCAGAGAGGATTACATCGGAGAAGATGGGCTTCTGTATTGTAGACAATGCCATGAACCGAAGGAGGCTTATTTCGATCAGGAAAAAGTCGGAGTTTTGGGAATTAAAAAACATCCGCGTGAATGTGGGTGCCGGAGACAAAAGAGAAAACAGGAGGAACAGTACTGGGAACAGCAGCGTCATGAAGCTGTAGTCAGAGAATTGAAGGAACATTGTTTCTCGGATAGATCCATGAAGGAATGGACATTTAAGAATGATAAGGGACTTTCCGAAAATACCGTGCTTGCAAAGCTTTATGTGAAAGACTGGGAAATAATGAAGGCGGAAAATACAGGCTACCTCTTCTGGGGAGCAGTGGGAACCGGGAAAAGTTTTCTGGCGGGCTGTATTGCCAATGCACTGTTGGAACAGGAGATAGAAGTACGTATGAACAATTTTGCAGAAGTGCTGAATGATCTTTCTGCTAATTTTTCAGAGAAGAATACATACATAAAAAATCTGTGCAGAGTTCCGCTGCTGATTCTGGATGATTTTGGAATGGAGCGGGGGACAGAGTACGGACTGGAACAGATCTATGCGGTGATCGACGGCAGATATCGGAGCGGGGAACCCCTGATCGCGACGACCAATCTGACACTGCAGGAGTTAAAGAATCCGCAGGATACAGCGCATGCCAGGATTTATGACCGGCTGCTGGAGATGTGCGTGCCGGTTCAGTTTAAAGGGGAGAGTTTCCGGAAACGTACGGCTCAGGAAAAGCTGGGACGGATGCAGAAAAGAGTAAAGGAGGAGATGAGGTAAATGAGACAGACAAAAGAAAGAGAGAGCAACTGCCGTCTGGCAGTGGATATTGAAGGTCTGGCCGCTATGCTTTCCTGCGGACAGATGACTGCAAGGAAGATTGCGGAAGATGCGGGAGCCCGGATCACCATCGGCCGCCGGGTATTGTACTCCGTACAGAAAGTGGAAAAATACCTGGAAGCAATAGCGGAATAGAGGAACACAGATGTGCGTGGGTGTGGTTTTGTGCTATACTTTTCATAGACAGGACAAGACCATTCCCCACAACAGGGAGGTGTGAAGATTACAGAAGCAACAGTTCAGCACGCGCCATTCGCAAAACCGCACTACGTGCTAATGATGGCTGCCGCCATTGTTTTGCTCATTCATAGGCGCTCACCACATCTGGATGTCAGTCACCGGATTTTTATGCAAGCATAAATCCGTCTCCTGACACCAGATGGCTGAACTGTTCCAGAAAGGAATGGTTTTGTGGCAAGAAAAGACAATAGAGGAAGAAATCTGAGGACCGGGGAATCCCAGCGCAAGGATGGACTCTATATGTACCGGTACAAGGATGAACGGACCGGCAGACGCCTGGCCGTTTATTCTCCGGATCTGGCTGAACTCAGGAAAAAAGAAAAAGAGATTGAGAAAGACCAGAGCGAAGGAATTCTGACCGATACCCAATTCAAGAATATGACTCTCAATGATTTGTTTGAGATCCACATGGATACCAGAAAGCTGGCGGAGAGTACACAGGCCAATTACAGAAGGATGTGGAACAGTCTTGTGAGGAACGAACTCGGACAGATGAAAGTAGTACAGGTAAGACCATCTCATGTACGCTTGTTTTATTCCCGGCTGAGCAAACAGAAATATTCCCACAGTACCATCAAGTTTCTCCATAATATGATCTTACCGAGCTTTGAGGTAGCTGTAGATGATGATATCATCCGGAAGAATCCGGCCAAGAGAACGCTGGGAGACTATGGGGAACCGGAAAAGAAACGCACCGCCCTGTCCTTTGATCAACAGAAAAATCTGCTGAACTATGTAAAGAACAGCGAGGTATTCCATATCTACCTGCCACTTTTGCAGGTGATGATCGGAACCGGGCTCCGCTGTGGAGAACTGATCGGACTCACCTGGAAGGACGTAGATCTGAAGACCAGGACCGTATACGTGAATCATCAGCTGATCTATAAGAACTATGGAGACGGGTGTGATTTTCATGTGACCATGCCGAAGACAGAAGCCGGGATCCGGGAGATTCCCATGAGCAAAATGGTGGCAAAAGCCTTTAAGACCCAGAGACGGCTGAATTTTCAGATGGGGATTCCCAGGGATGTGAAGATCGAAGGGCTTTCGAATTTCGTGTTTATGAGCAGGAGCGGACGTCCTATGATGCCCACTACCGTGAACTTTATTCTCCGGGATATTGTAAAGGCTTATAACGAGGAAGAAAATGAGCGGGCAAAGCGGGAGAGGAGAAAGCCGGAAGAGCTGCCGCACATCTCCGCCCACATTCTCAGACATACAGCCTGTACTAGAATGGCAGAGACAGATCTGGATATGAAGGTCGTTCAGTATGTGATGGGACATGCGAACATCAGTGTCACGATGGAAGTTTATAACCATATTACAGACCGGTCCAGGATTGAAAAAGAGATTGCGAAGATGGATCTGGTTCAGATCATGTGATGGCTCAGATTTCTTTAAGAATGATTACAGAACTGCTCGCCATGGACTTCGCGAACAAGTTCGCTCAGTCGCGGCTGTCGCCTTATAGGTTCAAAACCGGAGCTGCCTTTATGTGAGCAAGCTCCCAAAAGGCACCCCGATTTCGTCCCTGCATGGCTCGTAGTTTTCGCGCAAATTGGTGTAGAAATGGTGTAAAAATGGTGTAGTAAGCCATTTTTTGAAAAAATTAAAAAATTGGAAAGCCCGAAAAAGCCCGTAAAATCAAGCTTTTTTGAGGTTTTCCAAAAAAATTATTAAAAAAATTAGCACTCACCTCTTGACGCTGCTAATAATAAGTGCTATATTACAACTAGAACAAAGGAAGAGATGAAGATCTCGAAAGAAAGTTGTTCGATTTCAACACTTCGGATTTCTCCGATAGTGCTAAAATAAAATGAATTGTCATAAAGAAAGGAGACATGACTTATGATGATGCCTAGTATTTTTGGAGAAAACTTATTTGATGACTGGATGGATTTCCCATTTGATGATGATTTCTTTGGAAAGAGAAACCCGTTGTATGGAAAACACGCAAAGAACATGATGAAGACAGATGTCAGAGAGACAGATGATTCTTACGAAGTAGATATTGATCTCCCTGGATTTAAGAAAGACGAGATCAATGCCCAGCTGAAGAATGGATATCTTACCATTTCTGCAGCGAAGGGACTGGATAAAGATGAGAAGGATAAAAAAGGTAACTACATCCGCAAGGAGCGTTATGCAGGCAGCATGAGCAGGAGCTTCTATGTAGGCGATGACGTCAAACAGGAAGACATTCATGCGAAATACGAAGACGGTATCCTGAAACTGACAGTTCCGAAGAAAGATCAGAAGAAAGTAGAAGAAGCATCGCACATCGCGATCGAGGGCTAATAAATCATGCGGGCGGCCGAAAAGGCCGCCCCTTTTTGTTCCCACCTTCTGTCAGGAAAACGGGCGAAACTGTACAGGATTCCTGCTGGTATCTTTTCACGAAAACAGGTAAAATGAAGACAGAAAACATCAGGAGGAACAGTTATGAATTTAGGAAATAATCTGTATCAGGCAAGGAAAAAGAAAGGGCTGTCTCAGGAGGATGCGGCTGAGAAGCTTGGTGTGAGCAGGCAGACGATCTCCAAGTGGGAGACCGACGAGACGCTTCCGGATATCCGCCAGGCAAAGCAGCTTTCGATGTTGTACGGTCTTTCGCTGGATGAGCTGATTTCATTTGATGTGGAAATGCAGGAGATTCAGGATGTGATCGACCGGATGAGTGACGAGGTGACAGAAAAGATCGACTGGACAAAAGCGTGGAGTAAAAAGTATCCGATTCTGGCGTCCTACCAGAAAGAGGTGGACATTTCGTATTATGCGGAAGAGTTGTGCAGGCTCTTGATCCGGATGGAAAAAGAATATGGATATAATGAGCTGGATTCCATGCTGGTGCTGAAAGATATTCTGGCAAGAGTGTGGAAGAACAGAGGAAAAAAGAATTCCGGGAAATAGATGATGAAAACGCAGGGCAGGCAGCGGACGATGATAGAACCGCTGCCTGCTCTGGCTTTATGTTTCGGAACCGGCCGCCGTTGTGAATGCTTTCAGGCGTTCATAGAATACTTTTGCGGCCGGTGAAAATGTTTGATATTTTTTGGTGACCATATAAAGGCCTACAGATAATTCCGGACTGATTGGCCGAAATACAAGGTTTCGTCCCATGGTGTTGACAAGCCGGTCAAGGCAAAGGGCATATCCGATGCCGTGCTCCACAAGATAGGTAGCATTGTAAATCAGATTGTAGGTCGCTACGACATTCAGGGCATCCTCACCGAACCAGTCCAGATCCTGATGGCCGGAAAAGGTCTGGTCTGCCAGAATCATCGGAAGCGTTTTCAGCTGATCGATGTTGATGGTGTTCTGTCCGGCGAGCGCACAGTCCTTTGGCATCAGCAGTCCGTAAACATCTTTTTGATGTAGATTCAGGTAATCGTATTTTTCCTGCCGCACCGGGCCAAGCAGAAGTCCCATATCGGAGAGCCCTTTGTCAATCCGGTCCATGATGGCGTCAGCATCCCCGCTGTAAGTATGAAGCTTGACATCCGGATAATCTCTGTGAAACCCTGCCAGAAGCCCGGCGATCATATCCATTCCTACCGTTTCGCCGCAGCCGATAAAAATATCTCCGCTCAGATGCTCGGCGTCCGTATGAAGAGCGGTCTCTGTATTTTCCAGAAGTTTCATAATCTCCTGCGCACGGTTACGAAGGAATACCCCGTCTTCCGTCAGTTCGATGCTTCGTTTTCCGCGGATAAAGAGCTGCTTTCCAAGCTGGCTTTCCAGATCCATCATCTGCCTGGAAAGGGTAGACTGGGAAATAAACAGTGTCTGAGCCGCCTTTGTAATATTCAGTTCTCTTGCTACTGCAAGAAAATAATGGAGCAGTCGCGTTTCGATCATGCCGTTTCACCCTTTCAAGTATGGAATATAAAATCAGTATATGGTCAGTATACCACAAGTCTATCATTCCTGAAAGTGATGATAAATAAGAAGTGATAACTGTTTGTTGTTTCTTTAAAACGGACCTATAATGAAATCAAACAGGAGACAGCCGCCGTGCGGACGGTCTGCTGTCATCAATAAAAAATGCAGGAGGCGGATTTTATGACGGAAACAGTGAAACTGTCGAATGGAGTTTCCATGCCAATGGAAGGATTTGGTGTGTTCCAGATACCGGAGCAGGAGTGTGAGCAGGTCGTAAGAAATGCGATAGAATCCGGTTATCGTTTGATTGATACGGCCAGTTCCTATCAGAATGAAGAGGCGGTCGGCCGGGCAGTCAAAACCTGCGGCATCCCGCGGGAGGAACTTTTTATTACGACAAAAGCATATATTCAGGAAATGGGCTATGACAACACGATGAAGGCATTTGAGGATTCCCTGAAACGGCTGGGGCTTGACTATCTGGATCTGTATTTGATTCATATGCCGTTTGGCGACTATTATGGATCGTGGCGGGCAATGGAAGAGTTGTACCGGGCAGGGCGGATTCGTGCCATCGGAGTCTGCAATTTCCTTCCGGACCGCCTGCTTGACTTCTGCTATAACGTGGAAATCAAACCACAGGTCAATCAGATTGAGCGCCACCCGCATTACCAGCGCGCAGAAGATCTGCAGCTGATGGAAGAGCTCGGCGTGCAGCCGGAGGCCTGGGCACCTTTTGCGGAAGGATTGAAGGGAATGTTTGAGGAACCGGTGCTGATGGAGATTGCGGCGAAACATCAGAAGACACCGGCTCAGATTCTCCTGCGCTGGAATGTGCAGCAGGGCGTCATTGTCATTCCGAAATCGGTTCATAGGGAGCGCATGGAAGAAAACAGAAAGATCTGGGATTTTGAACTGGATGCAGAAGACATGCAGCGGATCGCGGAACTGGACAAAAACTGTCCGTCCATGCTGGACACCCGAAAAATCAGTGAGATCAGGCGAGTGTACGATTATCTGAACAACCCTGTTTTGACCAGTTTATAAGAGAAATAAAAGCTTGCAAAGGAGAATGGAATCATGATGAATATGGAAGTGAATGGAACGACCATTCAGGTGAAATTATACGAGAACAGTTCGGCGGAGGCAGTGAAAGAACTGCTGAAGAAAGGCCCGTTTACAATAGAAATGAAAGATTATGCCCATATGGAAAAGTTCGGAAGCTTTGGGATGCAGTTTCCGACGAACGACGAAACGATTACAACCGAAGCCGGAGATGTGATCCTTTCGGAAGGGAATCTTCTCGTTATCTATTATGCACCGAATACGTGGAATTTTACGAGGCTTGGAAAGATCCGGAATCTGTCAGAGACAGAATTGAAACAGGTACTTGGAAAAGGAAGTATTACGGCAATCCTGACGCTGGCGGACGACGAATAACAAAGCGGGAGAGGTTTTGCGGCCTCTCCCTTTTCAATCCCTGGTTTTTCAATGTTGTTTCTGTTTTTTATCCATGTACTTTTAAGCCATGAAGCATTTTTACAAAGTTCGGATCATCGTGGTTTACGATTTCGCTGTGTCCGATATCCAGTTTTGCGATTTCGTTCATATCTTCTTCGCTGAGTTCAAAATCCCAGATGTTCATGTTCTGTTCCATACGGTTTTTGTGAACGGATTTTGGAATTACGACAACGCCACGCTGTACGTTCCAGCGAAGAGCAACCTGAGCTGCGCTCTTTCCGTATTTTTCTCCGATAGAAGAAAGAACCGGATGAGTGAAGATGCCGTGGTTTCCTTCTGCGAATGGTCCCCATGCTTCCGGACGTACGCCGTATTCTTTCATCAGTGCAAGAGCGTCTTCCTGCTGGAAGAATGGGTGAAGCTCTACCTGGTTGACTGCCGGGATCACATCGACTGTCTCGCAAAGATCTGCCAGACGTGCCGGATAGAAGTTGCAGACACCGATGGCACGAAGTTTTCCTTCTTTGTAAGCCTCTTCCATTGCACGGTAAGCTCCTGCATAATCACCCATCGGCTGATGGATCAGGTACAGATCAAGGTAATCAAGTCCCAGTTTTTCAAGAGAACTCTCGATTGCTTTCTTTGCGCTTTCGTAGTCTGCATCCTGTACCCAGAGCTTGGTTGTGATGAAAAGCTCGCTGCGGTCTACACTGCTTTCTTTGATTGCTGCACCGACTGCTTCTTCATTCATATAGGCAGCTGCCGTATCGATCAGACGATAACCGCTGTTTATAGCATCCAGAACAGCCTGTTTGCACTGTGCCGGGTCCGGTACCTGGAACACACCAAATCCTTCCAGCGGCATTTTGATTCCATTATTTAAAGTAACATATTCCATGATTTTTTACCTCCATTTCTTTTGATGACTTCATTGTAGCGGATCCCTTCAGAAAAGTACAATACAGGTTCCGAATTGTGCTATAATTGAAATGAATAGTGAAAAGGAGAGATGTTTACATGATTGAAATCTATCTTCTGGAACAGCTGGTGGCGTTTGAAACATATGGAACGCTTTCGGCTGCAGCGGAATATCTTCATATATCACAGCCGGCCCTCAGCCATTCTATGCAGAAGCTGGAGGAGCTGATGGGAGTCCCGCTGTTTCACCGTCAGAAAAACAGGCTTGCACTAAATGAAAATGGCAGGCTTACAGCGGAGTATGCCCGGAAGATTCTGGAGCAGGAACGGGACATGGTAGAACGGGTCCGGCTTTTTGACAAGAGCAGAAGGACAATCACCCTTGGCTCCTGCGCACCGGTGCCGGTTTCGGATATTGTACCGCTTCTGTCAGGGCAGTATAGAGGGATGACGATTTCATCCGAGATTGTAAACAGCGATGAAGAGCTGATGGAGGGGCTGATGAAAGGTTCTTATCAGATCGTCGTTCTGCACCATGATCCGAAAAAGGACGGCCTGTATGCGGTACCGTTCCGCCGGGAACGTCTGTATCTGTCTGTTCCGGAGCAGCATCCGCTGGCTGAAAAAGATGAAATTGTTCTTTCTGACATTGACGGGCAGAACATTCTGCTCTTTACGCAGATTGGTTTCTGGTACGAATTCTGCAAAGAAAAGCTTCCGCACGTTCATTTCCTGATGATGAATGAGTTTGACGCGTTTTCCGAAGTGGCGGAAGCAGGATCGTTTCCGTCCTTTGCGTCGGATGTGCTTTTAGAACAGAATGGGTGGCCGGAAGGGAAAAAGATTATCCCGATTCTCGACCCGGAGGTGGACGTCACCTACTATCTGGTCTGCAAGACAACGGACCAGAAACTGTTCCAGCCGGTATTCAGAAGGCTGCATACGATCAAATAGAAAAGTTCCGCTTTTCCCGTGAGGAGAGGCGGAACTTTTTTGACATGTTACGACTTTTTAACCTGATAGATATTCAGAAGAAATACTGCTCCGATAATAAAGAAAAATCCTACAAGATCGGCGGCCGTAAACCGGGTGCCAAGCAGGAGAACGGTCAGGATCACGGAGGAGACCGGATCAAAGTTTGCAAGGGTTCCGGCCTTCACCGGAGGCAGCAGTGATGCTCCGAAATGATAGAAGGTGGAGCCGGCCGCTGTTCCAATCAGGATCAGCCCGCAAAATCCGAGGATGACCTGCGGCGTGATGTCGATGGAATAGGTCCATGGGCGGACAAAAATGGAGAAAAAGATTCCGCTGATCAGCATTCCGCGCCCCACGATGTATTTGGCGCCGTAAGTCCGCACGATTTTTCCTGGAATCAGGGTATAAGTGGAGTAGGAAAAGGCACAGATCAGACCGAAAAACAGGGCGTACCCGGAGATCGCAAGGTTCCCCGGCCGTCCCCCGGTGCTGATGATGAAGGTGCCCGCCACCGCGGCGATGATCGCTGCCGTTTCCGTCTTTTTCGGAAGCGTTCTGGTGCGGATGCAGGTGACGATCAAAATGATGATCGTGGACAGATACTGAAGCACCGTCGCGGTTCCGGAGTCAGAATAATAGATCGACATAAAAAAGGTAAACTGTGTCAGGCAGATGCCGAAAATCGCGAAAAAGACCAGTGTCATCGTATCTTCCCTGGACTGCCAGATGGAAGGATGCGGATGTGATTTGGAATCTTTTTTACGAAAAATCAGGTCCAGCAGAATCAGGATAATCCCGGCGCTGATCTGCCGGATACAGAGGACAACCGGTGTCGGGAGGGCCAGATCGTGCAGCAGATACTGCCCGGAACATCCGGAAAATCCCCAACAGAGAGTTGCTATGATAATGGAAACGGTGCCGAGTAATTCTTTGTGTTTTGTCAGACGATGCATGAATTTTGCTTCCTTTCTTTCTAAATGCGTCATATCCCAGTATTATAATACAAAACAGAGAAAGTGGCTATCAAAAAATAAAAGGAAGAAAGTGGCAGAGGAGGCGTATCATGGAATGATATATAAGTACGTCTAATGAATAATCATACAAAATTATAATATACTAATATATTTCCAATCATTTTCACTTATGCTATGATGGAAAACGAAAGGAAGCGAAAGCTTCGGCACAACCAAATATAGTTGAAAATTCTTCAAGATACATTCGCAGGACGGGAAACCTGTTTAGCCTTTGGCCGATGTATCTTTTTTATTTCCCATTCCTGCTGTATGGGGAGTAAAAACACCCTTTACGGAATCATCCGTAAGAGGAAGCGAAACGCAAGGAGGATTTGAAAATGGAAAGAACAGTGGAAAATTTAAAGGAAATGATCCGCGCAGGACGCGGAAAGATCCCGGCACACAAGGTGATCCGGGGCGGACAGCTTGTCAACGTCATGTCAAGCGAAGTGTATCCGGCGGACATTGCCGTGTACAATGATATGATCGCGGCAGTCGGTGATGTGGAAGACTACATCGGACCGGACACAGAGATTATCGATGCCAAAGGAAGATACCTTGTGCCGGGTATGATTGACGGCCACATTCACAGTGAATGCAGCAAGCTCAGTATTACAAGTTACGCAAAAGCGGTTGTGCCAAGAGGAACGACAAGTATGATTTCCGGTCTGGATGAGTATATCTCTGTATCCGGCCTGGAAGGGCTGAAGGAAATTTTCGCGGAAGTGAAACAGAGCCCGCTGAAAGTATTCTGGGGTGCGCCGTACAAGACTCCGTATACGATTCCGGAATCAACGGTTGCTTTTAATTTTACCAAAGAAGTGCATCAGGAAGTGCAGAAGTGGCCGGAATGCTTTGGAGTATGGGAAACAGTAAGAGAGTTCCTTCAGGAAGAAGATGAGGACACATTAGGGGCAATTGCCGAGGCCTTCAAGAACCGTCTTCCGGTTTTCGGATGTGCGCCGATGGCACAGGGCAATGACCTGAATGGTTACCTTTGCGGAGGAGTACGTCTTGACCATGAAAGCTACACCCATGAAGAGGTAGTGGAGAAGATGCGAAAAGGAATGCACATGCTGATCCGTGAATCATCGGTTACTCATTTCCTGGAAGAGAACATCAAGGCGGTAACAGAGGTCAACCCTGCATTTGCGCGCCGTGTCAGCTTCTGTACGGATGATGTGACCGCAACGGATATTCTTGAAAAGGGACATCTTGACAACGTGGTACGTCTGGCAATCAAGGCTGGAGTAGAGCCGATGACAGCGATTCAGATGGCAACCATCAACAGCGCGGAAGCATACCGGATCGACCATCTGGTAGGATCCATCTGCCCGGGAAGAATCGCGGATATTCTGTTTGTCGATGATCTTCACAATTTCAATGTAGAAGAAGTCATGACAAATGGTAAAATGGTAGCAAAGGACCACAAGCTTAGCTATGAGCTGCAGGCGCCGGAGAGAAGTTCTGTATTAAAAGGGGTTCTGAAATGCAAAAAGACAACAAAAGAAGATTTTGAATACCGGACTTCCATTGAGAACGGGGAAGCGAAGGTACTGGCTATGGACGTCAAAGGACCGTTCGTCCGTAAGAGAAGAGATGTCGTACTGAAAGTGGAAAACGGCATTGTGCTTCCGGATCCGGAACAGGATGTGGCAATGGTATCTGTCCTCGAAAGATTTGGAAGAAACGGAAACAAGTCTCTTGCATTCTGCTCCGGATGGAAACTGAAAAAGGGTGCCATGGCTTCCTCTGCGGCACCGGATGACAATAACCTGGTTGTCATGGGAGTCAGTGCGGAAGATATGTCCATCGCCGCAAACTATGTGATCGAGCAGGGCGGCGGACAGGTTGTTGTTGCAGACGGCGAGATTCTGGAATTTCTGCCGCTTCCGGTCGGAGGAATCGTAAGTGATCTGGAACCGGAAGAAATAGCGGCATGGGAAAAGAAAATCGACCATGCGGCAAGAAGCCTGGGATCCGATCTGCCGGACCCGATGATGTACATGTTCTTCCTGCCGATTACAGCGATCCCGGATTACGCCATCACGGATGCTGGCCCGGTTGACTATACGGCGCTTACTACATTTGAACCAGTCCTTGAAGTTACTGAGAAATAGAAGTAGAAGAAGAAGGTAGAGATCATGAAAAAAGAAGAACTGAAAAAGCTGATTGATACGGCAGCCGGAAGAATCCCGGCGGATGTTGTGATTCAGAACTGCAAAATTGTCAATGTATTTTCGGGAAAAATAGTAGAGGGAAACATTGCCATCTGCGGAGACCAGATTGCAGGAATCGGCGACTATGAGGGAAAAGAAGTGATCGATGCCGGGGGCCGGTATGCGGCGCCTGGATTTATCGACAGCCATATTCATATTGAATCTGCTTATGTAAGCCCGGAAGAGATCGGACGTCTTCTTGTTCCTCACGGGGGAACAACGATCATTGCGGATCCGCATGAGATTGTCAATGTCTGCGGAATCAGAGGGCTGGATTATATGATGGAGGCCGCAAAAGGGACGAAGCTTGATATCAAGTATGTACTTCCATCCTGTGTTCCGGCTACTCCGTTTGAACATGCCGGCGCGGTCATCAATGCTCCGGAGATGGAAGAGCCGATCAAGAGGGACGGAATTCTCGGACTTGGGGAATTCATGAACTTCCCGGGAGTCATTGCGGCGGACGAAAGCGTGCTGGACAAACTGATGACAGCCAAAGAAGAAGGAAAGATCATTGACGGACACGGCCCTGGAATTACGGGAAAAGAACTCAATGCCTATGCGTCAGCGCGAATTCTTGCAGATCATGAGTGTTCTACTGTAGAGGAAATGGAAGACCGTCTGGAACGGGGAATGTATATCCTGTTAAGACAGGGATCTGCCTGCCATAATCTGCGTACATTGATTAAAGGCGTGACACCGGAAAACAGCAGACGGTGTCTGCTCTGTTCCGATGACCGCCAGCCAAAGACCATTTTGCACGAAGGACATCTGGACAACCATCTCCGGATCTGCGTGGAAGAAGGACTGGATCCGGTGACGGCGATCCGGATGGCGACACTGAATGCGGCAGAATGTTTCCGCCTCTATGACAGGGGAGCTATCGCGCCGGGATACCGTGCGGATATTGTCCTTCTGGATGATCTGAACGATTTCCATGTCAACCGTGTATGGATTTCGGGAGAGCTGACGGCGGAAGAAGGAAGATACCTTCCGGAAATTCAGTTCCACGATATTTCTTCCGTAAAAGGAAGCGTAGTTGTAAAGGATTTCTCCAAAGAGAAATTCAAAATGCATCTGAAATCCGGTCATGTCAACGTGATCGGTATTCTGCCGGGAGGAGTTGTGACGAAAAAGGAAACAGCGGATATCAGACTGGATGAAAATGGGGAATTTATCCGGGACCCGGAAACAGATATCGTGAAAGTGGCTGTGGTGGAACGTCATCAGGGAACAGGAAACGTGGCCTGTGGATTCTTGAAAGGATACGGAATCAGGGAAGGTGCGGTTGCTCTTTCTGTGGCTCACGATTCCCACAACATCATCGTGGTTGGTGTCAGTGATGAAGAAATGGAATTTGCGGTCAACAGCCTGATTGCACAGGAAGGCGGCATTGTCCTTGTGAAGGAAGGAAAAGTAATTGAGAGCATGCCGATGCCGATTGCAGGACTGATGAGCGATCAAAGCGGAGAATGGGTGGACAAAAAGCTTACGGAAATTCATGAGAAGGCATATTCAGAACTTGGTATCTGCGGAGAGGTAGAGCCGGTTATGACACTGTGCTTCATGTCCCTTGCGGTGATTCCGGAGGTGAAACTGACCGATATGGGACTGTTTGATGTGACAACCTTCTCCTTTATTTCGACAGAAGCATAATACTTAAAAAGAAGAGAGAGAAAAAAATGAATAAAGAGAAAACACTTGTGCCATGGTTTCAACGTGGCGACATTGGTGGAATGACCTATTCCATTACAAATAACATTGTAAACTATTTGATTGTTATCACAACTCTTTCCGGCGTCCTGGAATGGCCGGATGAGATTGTATACGGATCCGTTATACCGGGTATGTCTGTAGGTCTGAT
Organism: Pseudoflavonifractor sp. BSD2780061688st1 E11; assembly: GCF_005844125.1. Taxonomy (NCBI): domain Bacteria; kingdom Bacillati; phylum Bacillota; class Clostridia; order Eubacteriales; family Oscillospiraceae; genus Pseudoflavonifractor; species Pseudoflavonifractor sp. BSD2780061688st1 E11. Next base: position 45,054 of record NZ_SPHM01000023.1, on the reverse strand, counting down.
GCTGAGCGGCATTTATTATGCGTTTATGGGACGGCGGCTTTCTAAAAAAGAAGGACGGGCAGACGTAACGGCTTTGCCATCCGGTGTTTCTACACCTGCCATGTTCGTTATGCTGTACGGAGTGATCATGCCGCTTCACTATGCGCTCAATGATCCGGAACTCGCATGGTCGGCAGCGGTAGCAGCATGTTTCATTGGAGGTGGAGTGGAAGCTCTTGGTGGATTTATCGGTCCGTGGATGAAGAGAAAACTCCCAAGAGCAGCACTTCTCGGAACGGTTTCCGGGATTGGATTTATCTGGATGGCGACGCAGGGAGTATTTGATGTGTTTGGAGATCCGCTTGTAGGACTTCCGATCCTGCTTGTCGCGTTCGTGGGCATTTTTGGAGGCTATCTGTTCCCGAAGAAGATTCCGCCGCTGGTGGTGGCCATTGTAGGTGGAATCGTATATGCATTTTGCCTTGGACGGACAACCGTTGATTTCAGCGGGATCGGATTTTACATTCCGAATCCGGTCAACAGTGTGCAGCATCTGATTAATGGATTTTCTGTGGTACTTCCGTACCTGACCATTGTGATTCCAGTGGAAATTTATAATTTCATCGAGACGATGGACAATGTAGAAGGTGCAAATGCTGCCGGGGACAATTACGATGTGCGGGAGACACAGTTTGCGGACGGAATCTGTACCATGCTTTCCGCAGTCTGCGGAGGGGTCATTCCGAACACGGTATGGCTTGGACATGCCGGACTGAAGAAATCTCATGCCGGAATCGGATATTCACTTGTTTCCGGTCTTGTACTCGGAGCGGCAGGAATCTTCGGACTGTTTACCTTTTTAAGCAATATGGTTCCGCCGGCAGTGTGCGCGGTGACCTTCCTCTGGTGTGCCGTGGTTATGGTAGCACAGGCATTCAAAGACTGTCCGGTAAAGCATTATGGTGCCATTGCCGTGGCCATGGTTCCGCCGGTTGCGGACTATTTGTATACGCAGATCACCGGAGCAGTGGGACTTGCCGGTTACAGTACGGAAGTGCTGGCGGACGGAACGTCCGGCTACAATGCAGAAGTTACACAGATGATCAAAGATGCCGGGGTGATGTGGAACGGTGTGCCGGGCGTAAAAGCCGGGGCAATCATTATTGGAATTCTGCTTGGAACCATGACAGTCTTCATCATAGAAAAACAGCTTCATAAAGTAGGGATTACGGCTCTTGTAGGTTTTCTGCTTGCCTGCTTTGGATTTATCCACAGTGCACAGCTGGGCTTTTATCCGACCTCGCCGTTTGCGATCGGATATCTGATTATTGCCGTGCTGGCATTCCTTCTTCACCTTGGAAGAAATACCTGGTTCAAAGGGCCGGATGATTTTGAATATGTATAAGATTCAGCTGCCGGGTTCCCGGTGCCGCCATGTGCATCATTGTATGCACATAGGCGGCCAGGGGAACCTGGCTTTTTGTTTCCGTGACAGCCAGGAAATTGTGCAAAAAACAAAACAGGCTTGCCTGGAGTAAAGAATTGATTTATCATAATATTATCTGACAGAAAGAAAGGAGCTTATTATGAAAAAGTTATGTTCATGGCTGCTTGTCCTGGTACTGGCTGCGGCGTCCCTCGCAGGATGCGGCTCTCAGAGTACGGATGAAGGCAGTAAGCAAAGTGAAGAAAATTCTGCAAAGCAGGAACAGACCGCAGAGCCGGTGGATGTCAATATCGCGGCACTGAAGGGACCGACCGCCATGGGAATGGTGAAGTTCATGGATGATGTGGACAAGAGCGAAGTGGATGATGAAAATTACAACTTCCAGATTGCGGCATCCGCAGACGAAGTGACACCGAAGCTGGTGCAGGGAGAGCTTGACATCGCGGCGGTACCGGCCAACCTGGCATCCGTACTGTACAACAATACAAAAGGTCAGGTACAGGTTCTGGCAGTTAATACACTTGGTGTTCTCTATATCGTTGAGAACGGAGAGACAGTACAGTCAGCAGCAGATCTGAAGGGAAAGACGATCTATGCAAGCGGAAAAGGGTCTACTCCGGAATATGCGCTGAATTATATTCTGACGGAAAACGGAATCGATCCGGCAGCAGATGTGACGATTGAGTGGAAGAGCGAGCACTCGGAATGTGTGGCGGCACTGGCAAATGATCCGAGCGGAATCGCAATGCTCCCGCAGCCGTTTGTGACGACAGCGCAGACAAAGAATCCAAATATCCGCGTTGCGCTGGATCTGACAGAGGAATGGGATAAGATTCAGGAGAATAAAGAGGAGAAGAGCGCGCTTCTGACAGGAGTCGTTGTTGCGAGAAGCGAGTTTGTAAAAGAGAATCCGGAAGCAGTGGCGAATTTCCTCGATCACTACAAAGAGTCCGTTGACTATGTAAACGAAAATACGGATGATGCGGCGAAGCTGGTTGGACAGTATGAAATTGTGACGGAAGAAGTGGCGAAAAAAGCGCTTCCGGAGTGCAACATTGTCTGCATTACCGGGGATGAGATGAAAGAACAGCTTTCCGGATATCTGCAGGTGCTTTTGGATGCCAATGCGCAGTCAATAGGAGGAGCGTTGCCGGAAGATGATTTCTACTACAGCGAATAAGAAGAAAAAAAGAACAATCAGATTATGGGCTGTGGCAGTCTGGCTGCTTGTGTGGCAGGCAGTCAGCACTTGGATCGGACAGGAGATACTGCTGGTATCTCCTGTTGTTGTTTTCAGGAGGCTGACAGAGCTTGTAAGGGAAACTGAATTCTGGCAGTCCATCGGATTTTCCCTGGTACGGATTCTGGGCGGCTTTCTTATTGCCATGGCAGCGGGGATTCTGGCGGCAGGACTTTCTGCCCGGTTCAGGCGTATTCGAGAGCTTCTTGCGCCTGCGGTGCTGACGATCAAGGCGGTTCCGGTCGCGTCCTTTGTCATCCTTGTGCTGATCTGGGTGCCCTCCCGGAATCTTTCCATCGTGATTTCCTTTCTGATGGTATTTCCGATTCTTTACACGAATGTACTGGATGGGATCCTTAGTACGGATTCGAAACTTCTGGAGATGGTGCAGGTATTTGAAGTACCGAAGGCAGTACAGATCCGTTATGTCTATGTTTCGCAGGTCCTTCCGTTTTTCCGGTCAGGGTGTTCGGTGGCTCTTGGACTTTGCTGGAAGGCAGGGGTGGCGGCGGAAGTGATTGGAATTCCGGACGGCTCTATCGGAGAAAATCTGTACAATGCCAAAGTCTATCTGAACACGCCGGATCTGTTTGCGTGGACGGTGGTGATTGTGCTGATCAGCCTTGTATTTGAGAAACTGTTTCTGGCGGCGGTAGACCGGATTGTCAGTCATTTGGAAAGGATGAGCTGAGATGGATAATGGAAAAATCAAGATTTCCCGTCTTTTTAAGTCCTATGGTACGCACATGGTGCTCGCCGGTTTCTCGGCGGAGTTCGAAAAAGGGAAGACTACATGTGTTATGGCACCGTCCGGTGCGGGAAAAACGACGCTTCTTCGGATTCTGGCCGGACTGGAAGAGGCGGATTCGGGAAGTATCGAAGGAATGGAAGAAATGAAAAAGAGCATGGTCTTTCAGGAGGACCGGCTCTGTGAGAATTTAAGCGCCTCCGCAAATATCCGGCTGGTGCGGCAGAAAAAGCCGTGGGGCCGGGACCGGGAGGAGGTGCGTCAGATCCGGGAAGCAATGACGGCGGCCGGGCTGTCCGGGTGCGAGGATCAGCCGGTCCGGGAACTTTCCGGCGGTATGCGACGGCGGGTTGCGCTTTTACGGGCACTTTGCTGCGACTGGGATATCCTGTTTCTGGATGAACCTTTCAAAGGTCTGGATGAAGAGACAAAAAAACAGGTTATGGACTATACGAAAGAAATGTGTACCGGAAAGACGGTGATCTTTGTTACACATGACAGCAAAGAGGCGGTGCAGATGGGGGCAGTCTGTATCAGCCTGGATCATAAAGAAGAGGAAAGACAATAAAAAACCGGCGGCAGTCACTGATGTTTGACTGCCGCCGGCTCTCTTTTTATATTAACCTTCGATGGAGATGTAATTTGCCTGCTCAACTTCCTTTTTCGTTTTCTTTGGAACGGAGATCTTCAGGATACCATCGGCATATTTTGCACGAATATCATCCTGGTGAATAGCATTGCCTACATAGAAGCTCCGGCTCATGGTGCCGTTATAACGTTCACGGCGGATGTAGTTGCCCTTCTTATCTTTCTCGTCGTTCTCTGTATTCTTCGAAGCGGAGATGGTCAGATATCCTTCTTTCAGCTGAACATTGATTTCGTCTTTCTTGTATCCAGGAAGATCGACATCCAGTTCATAGGAATCATCTGTGTCCCTGATATCCGTCCTCATTACTGATGTAGAACTCTTCTTGCTGTAAGAAGGTGTCCTTCTAAAGAAATCATCATCAAATGGGAAATCCATCCAGTCATCAAATAAGTTCTCTCCAAAAATACTAGGCATCATCATAAGTCATTTCTCCTTTCAATTGACAAAATATTTATGTGATCACTCCCGCTGGGGGAGTGGTATTTCGGGGCAGGTACCTGAGCTTTCCGGCTCTTTTCTATCTGTTCCCTTTGTTCTATGTGTAATATAGCACTTGATATTAGCACTGTCAAGAGGTGAGTGCTAATTTTTTGAAATTTTTTTGCAAATCTTGTAAAATCGGTGTTTGCAAACATTTTCCACTTTTGAATTTGAGTATAGAAAAAGCGGTTGATCTCCAAAGGAGAAACCGCTTTGTATGAATTGCTTATTGCTTTATATAGACGCTTAACTGTTCTTCAATGTTGCGTCCGCTGTACATGACACGAAGAATTGTTACCACCTGTTCTTCCACATCCGGAAGATAAAACACGATATAGTTATCTACCGCAACAAAACGTAAACCTCGGCTATGCCACGGTTCTTTTCCATATCTCGGAAAGCGTTCCGGCATTTCATCTAAACTTAATATCTGCTTTTCCAGACGTTCCAGTTGCTTTTCGGCATTTTCTGGTGACAAAAGTTCAAAAGTGATATACTCAAATATCCCTCGCAGATCTTCCTCAGCCTGTATTGATGTGACTACGTTAAAAATCATAAGCTATAATCTTTGCGAATATCAGCAAAAACCGTCTTTGCATCTTTGGTTCGACCTGCTTTCATATCCACATATCCTTTCTCCAACTCTGCATGCAGTTCTTCTGTTCCCAGCATACTTATATCTGTGGGCGTTCTGTCTGGGATTTTCACTTCAAAAGGAAGTCCCCGATGTAAGATAATCTGTTTATAAAACATATTGATAGCGTTAGAAGCAGGAATACCAAGTGTGGAGAGGATTTTTTCGGCCTGCTCTTTGACTTCAGGTTCTATTCTTGCATATAAATTTGCTGACTTTGCCATAATAACACAATGCTCCTTTCTCGTTCATATCTTTTTCTTTATTATACACAGATGTCCGCACAATAGCAATACGTTATATCCTGCGCTCCAATGATACGGTTGAACTGCTCTAACGTTCATAACTAATATTTTCTTCATACAACATTTTTTCGCACATGAATTTCACTCTGTTCAAATCAATAATCTGACTTTTTAATATTACTTTCATTTCTTGAAGGCTCAATGAGTTTTTCTTTTTCATAAAAACGGATATTAGAACGGGATAGACCTGTTCGTTCTTCTACATCTTTCATAGTCATGTTATGCATCCCCTTTCAAGCAACTCTAGTTTACTTAATAATAAGCTGTAAACAAGGCTTACAGTCAAGGATTTATCAAAAATCCGTCTATTAAAGCTGGAATAGCCGCAATAGACGGAGAGTCTCCAATTCCTTATCAACTTCAAATCTTTTTTACTAAATCTATTTATTTTCCCGTCTTACCCGGCAAGGATTTCCGTAAGCAATCGTGTTGCTTGGAATGTACTTTGTGACAATACTGCCTGCACCGATAACAACGTTATCACCAATCGTGACGCCAGGCATAATAATTGCGCCTCCGCCTATCCATACGTTGTCACCGATTACGACAGGCGCGGTCTGTGTTTTGCAGAATTCAAAGGAGCCATCTTCTTTCGGTGAACCGAAACGGTCGGAAGCGTTGGTTGGATGAAATGCTGTGTAAATTTGAACATTTGGGGCGATCAGCGCATTATTGCCGATCCGAATAATATTATCGTCCAAAAAAGTACAATTCATGTTTACTTCACAATTATTGCCAAAATAAATATTGTTACCATAATCGACATAGAAAGGAGCGGTAATCCAGAGATTTTTCCCTTTTCCGCCAAGTAATTCATTTAAAATGCGTTCTTTTTCCTGTGCATTTGCGGAATCTGTCCGGTTATAGTCCCTGGCCAGGTCCTTTGCTTTATGCCATTGTGTCAAAAGCTCTTCATCGCCGCAGTCATAAAGCTGTCCGGCAAGCATTTTTTCTTTTTCCGTCATCTAATGTTCCTCCATTACTCAAAGATATAATTATTATATCTTTTTCTATAAAAAGAGGAAATAGATAAAAGGTAAACAAGTATTTTAAATTTTCCGGTTATAATAAATTACAGTAATTAATTCCAGAAGCATCATGGCGGCTAACATGATGCCAAACGCAAGTGTCATAGGTACCGATAATACTTCTCCGATGACAGAATGCCCCAGCATACATGCAAGCAGGCAGAGAAAGCAGATGCCTTCCGACCATAAAAATGCAGTACTTCGGGATTTGATCTTTACGAGGAGATTTCTTTCGTCAAGTTCGCTGATTTTATCTTCACGGGACAGACCGGCGGATAAACTGCGGATTAGAATCCCAATCCCGAAGAACAGACATAAAACCATGATCAGGCTTCCCTTGATATCGAAGCCTTTCCAGATGCTTGCAATCAGCATCGCAATGCCAAGCAGGCAAAAAAACAATCCAAGGAAAAAATTATTCTTGTTATAAATCTTCATACTGTTTATCCTCCTTTTCTTTATTCTCTTTCAGACAGCATAAGTCCTCAACGGTGACGCCGAATATCAGGGCCATCCGGTAGGCCAGCATCAGGGACGGACTGTACTGCTCCTTCTCGATGGAAATGATCGTCCTCGATGAAACGTGAACCAGATCAGCCAGATGCTGCTGTGTCATTTTTGCTGCTGTTCTTAATTCTTTTACTCTTGTTTTCATGTGTACCCTCTCATCAATGTGAAGTCAGCTTCTTGTGAAGTTAACTTCATGTTATCAGAAGAATATGAAAATGTCAACAGATATATGAAGGAAACTTCATATTCCGGCTCCGGATGATTTCCCCATAAAAAAGCAGGAATCCCATTTATCCAGGAATTCCTGCTTTTTATATAGATAGCGTCAGCTATTGGTATTCTCGTCCGATTCTTTTGAACCCATCTTGAAGAGATGGATTGTGCCGGTGCGGTTCAGATAGGAAAGCAGTGACAGCCCGATCGGAAAACCAAACAGACCGACTACACCGAACAGCTGGACACCGGCGAACATGCTGACAAGTGTAATAACCGGATGCAGTCCGATCTGTCCGCCTACGATTTTTGGCTCAATAATGTTGCGCACGACAGTGATGAATACATAGAGCAGCGCAAGCTTGATCGCTCCCGGAAAATCTCCGAGGATTGCAGAAATAACAGCCCATGGAATCATGATACCGCCGGTACCGAGAACCGGAAGAATATCAAAAACTGCAATGCACAAAGCGATCAGAACTGAATTCCTGATACCGATCAAAGTCAGGCCGACAGCCAGCTCTACAAATGTGATGCTCATGATCAGTGCGTAGGAGCGGATGCAGACAAATAATGTACCGACCACATACTGCTTGATCTGCCGGACCACGTTCTGGGCTTTGTCGCTTAACTGGCGCATGCAGAAAGCGGATAAGGCTTCGTAATCCATAGCAATAAAGAAGGTAGAGATGATCATTAAAACCAGCCGGATGAAAAGCATCGGAAGGGAGGACGCAATATTGGAAATTGCCTCCATACTGGTAAGAGAAAGATTCGATACAATTCCACGAAGAGACTGCATAAGCTGGTTCCACAAATAATCTACGGTATCCAGAATAGAAGGATCCGCCTGCTGGATCGCGTGTTCCAGCTGATCGAAAAGATCAATCAGGACCGGATTTACATACCGGAGATAAATCTGCGGAAGCCTTTGTATCAGGTCGCTTACATAAGAAAAAGCCCGGATGCTTCCAAGCACTAAAAGTGTACCGATTGTCACATAAAATACCAGAACCACAAGAATGGCTGACAGCTTCCGGGGAAGCTGTGTTTTTGTGGTAATAAACTGAATAGGGCGTCTCAATATATAGGCAATAAAAAGCGCCGCGACAAACGGGAAAAGAAAGGACAGTGCGAACCTCAGCACAAAAAAGGCGAGGGCAATAATAATTGCGAAGTACAAAAAGTTAATGATGAATTTTGTCCGTTTTTCCATTTGTTTTCATAACCTCATTCCATGTTCAATATAGAAATAACTCACTAATAATTAAGATATCGGAGATTTGTGAAAGTGTCAACAGAAAGTATGCTGCCAAAGCAGTTTTTATGCTTCTTCCAGCGGAAATCTCTCCCATATTTTTCCCAGACGTTTTGCAATCAGTCCGACCAGAAGGGCAGCGGCAACGGTTCCTTCCCTGACACCCTGAAGGCTTTGAGTAAACACGAGCGAAAGGATGCAGGCAGTCAGTACTAATGTCACATCAAATCCCACCTTCATATAACCGAATTTGACCGGAAGAACCTGGCAGATGGCAAGGACTACTCCTTCTCCGGCGAGAACGACTACACCGGCCTTGACCTCCAGGCTGACCCCGACGGCTACCAGAAAGATACCCGCCAGACAGACAATCCACTGCTGCCAGTATGTATGGCACTGTATGCCGCGGACCGCCCAGACCGCGAAATCAGTGAGATATCCAAAGAGAAAGGCTACAGGAAGCTGCATCAGCTGAATCAGATGATATTTTCTTCGGAGAATTAAAATCTGGAGCAGTATAAAAACGCAGTGCATGAGAATAGTAGCGGTTCCTACAGTAAACGGAGAAAACAGGCTGATGACATAAGGAACACTGGAGATCGGCGATGTCCCGAGACTGGCCTTGATGGAAAATGCCACCCCGAAAGCCATGATGGTAAGACCGGCCAGGAGAATGAAATACCGCTTAAAAAGGGTAACAGTCAGTTGATTATGCATGATACTCATTCCTTTCGATAAAACTACAGTGATGCGTAAAAGCGCATCCATCAATTACACAGCATTTCACTGCGTTCTATTTTATTATAGCATTTGAAAAGAAAATGTAAATTATGGGAAACGTTTTAATGGATGGGTAGCAAAACAGGCCCGTCTGATGCTATAATGGATCATATAAAGAGAAACAGAAGGTATGAGAAAGGAGAAGGACCAATGAATATGGAATACGTACTGGAGCAGCTGAAAAACCTGCTTGCAATCGACAGCCCGTCAGGCTATACAAAAGAGGTGACGGATTATCTTTTAAATGAATTTGAGAAACTGGGAGTGCCGGCATACCGCACAGTAAAAGGTGGAGTGATTGCGGATCTCGGCGGAGAAGACGCGGACAATGCGGTCTTTGTAGAGTCTCATGTAGATACACTGGGCGCGATGGTTTCACAGATCAAGAGCAACGGATGTCTGGAGATTTCTCCGGTGGGAGGAATCGACGCCAACTCCGCAGAAGGTGAGACTGTCCGCATCCGGACACGGGACGGACGTATCTATGACGGGACATGCCAGCTTTGCAACGCCTCTGTTCACGTAAATGGTAAATACGCGGAGACAAAGCGGACATACGATGTGATGGAGATTGTTGTTGACGAAAAGACATCTTCCAAAGAGGAGACGGAGAAGCTGGGAATTATGACCGGAGATTTTGTCTGCTTTGAACCGAGAACAACAATTACAAAGAGCGGCTATATCAAGAGCCGTTTCCTGGATGATAAGCTCAGTACCGCAATGCTTCTTGGATACGCAAAGCATATCAAAGAGGATGGCGTGACTCCGAAGCGGAGAATTTATCTCCACATGACAGTTTTTGAAGAGGTTGGACACGGCGGATCCGCTTCCATTCCGGATGGTGTGACAGAAGTGCTTTCCGTGGATATGGGATGTGTAGGAGACGGTCTTGCCTGCAAAGAGCATCAGGTATCGATCTGTGCAAAAGACAGCAAGGGACCTTACAATTATGATGTCGTTTCTAATCTGATTGAGGCGGCGAAAAAAGCGGGATGCGATTTTGCGGTGGATGTTTATCCTCATTACGGATCGGATGCGGATGCTGCACTGACAGCCGGATATGATGTGCGCCATGGATTGATCGGGGCAGGTGTTTATGCATCTCACGGATACGAGAGAAGCCATGTGGATGGAGTGAAGAATACTCTTCTTCTGCTTGAGACATATCTTGGATAGGCTGGAGAAAGACAGGAGATTACGATTTACTTAAAATTCTTAAAAAAATGTGAAAACCATTTTATCTAAAAGAATCCGTGTTAAAATACATGTGTTACAGAAGAAATCAGATTTACGGAAGGGGAGACTGATTGTATGGAACATAAGGGAGGACGGATTAAAGATCATATCAGACGGGAAGAGCCTCAGGGACAGGATGACTGGATCGATGTGGAGTGGCTGGATGATGATGAAGATCTGGACAGCCGGCCGGATGCAGCCTCCGGGGAACAAGGCGGTGCGCAGGACAAGTCTGAAGAGGAGCCGTTTGAGATAGAAGACTGGAGAGACGAGGAGAACTGGAACCTCGACAAGAAAACGGAAGAGCCAAAGGCCGCTGAGCCTGCAAACGGACAGCCTCAGAAGAAGCAGACTGCCGGGGCACGCAGCACGAGCGGACAGAGCCGTCCGGGAAAGCGCCGTCCGCAGCAGCAGGGATCCGGTACAGGAAAAGACGGTAAAAATGGTAAAAAACCGGTGAAAAAAGCGCCTCAGAAAGACAGCCGCAAAGACGGCAGACGAGAGCAGGAGCAACGGGATCAGGACAGACAGAAGAAAAAGAAATCAGGCTCAGCGGCCCGCCCGGTGAAAGCAGCCGGACGTGTGGCAGGAAAAGCCGGAAAGACAGCAGGAAAAGCAGTCGGAAAGGGAATTTCCATTGCGCTGAAATGTGGATGTTTTGTCGTGATGGCTGTGATTGTTCTGGAATTGTGGCAGGAATTCTGGGTTGAGAGAAGTACGCTTGGCGAGATCTGGCGGGTGGCCGCAGACCGGAATTATGCACAGGCGCTCTACCTTGGCATTGCGGGAGTCATTCTCCTGTACGGTGTCATTTCTGCACTCTGGCTTCTTGGAGGAAAGAAGATGCCGGACGGTAATCGTGTCAGAAGCTACGACACGGGACGAGGGCTGACAGCATTTATTCTGTTTGCCATTCTGGCGGCAGCTGCAGGTTATGTGGTACCGGTGATCCCGGCAAGTCCACAGGTTCTGGAAGGTGCGAGACTGGCACTTGCAGTAGTGGAGCGTGTCAGCACAGTTATACTCGGATGCAGTGTGATTGGTGTTGTGCTCTGTGTGATCAGAAAAATAGTAGGAAGATAAACAAAGAGGAGGACGTGACGGACGTCCTCCTTGTTTTGTAAAAAAATATAAAATGATTCTTTGATCAAAAGCAGCGGAAAGTTAACGGTCCAGAATCTGTCCTTCCGGTGTGATGACCCGGACCTGCCAGGGAATCATTTTTCCGCTGTTTTTCAATGCCTGTACTGCCGCGCGCTCCAGACCGCCGCAGCAAGGAACCTGCATCCGTGCGATCGTAAGGCTTTTGATCTCATTGTTTGCTAAAATTGAGGTCAGTTTCTCCGTGTAGTCGCCTTCGTCCAGTTTTGGACATCCGATGAGCGTGATGTGGTTTCGGATGAAATCCTGGTGGAAATTTCCATATGCATAAGCGGTACAGTCGGCGGCGATCAGAAGATTCGCATTGTGATAGTACGGAGCCTGTTCCGGTACCAGCTTGATCTGAACCGGCCACTGGGAAAGAAGTCCCGGACAGCCGGTAGGCTGCGGCGCGGTCTGCGCTACCCCGCTGCGATGAATGGCTTTTGCCATGCTTCCAGGGCATCCGCAGGCAAGTGCCGGCTTTTCGGTTTCTGCTTTTCCGGCTTTCTCTGCCTGAGCAGCTTTGACAGCTGCCTCATCATAAGCAGGCGCCTCCCGCTCTTCAAATGTAATTGCATTGGCAGGGCATGCAGGCAGACAGTCTCCAAGACCGTCGCAGTAATGTTCATGCACCAGTTTTGCTTTTCCATCTATCATTTCAATTGCGCCCTCGTGGCACGCCTGGGCACAGAGGCCGCAGCCATTGCAGAGTTCTTCGTTGATTTTGATTATTTTTCTGATCATCATATTCCTCCTTGTTCATTTTGTTTACAGGAAACGGCTTGACTTCCTGAGTATAGGATAGTACACTCAGGAAAAAGAGTCGGTTGTAATTACAACGAAGGAGAATTATGGATCAAATACAAATTATAGCAGAATGCCCGTTGTTTTCGGGCATGACCGATATGGAAATCCGGGGGCTTGTAGAGGAGATCCGGGCTATAAAGAAATATTACCGGAAAGGGGAAGTCCTGCTTCATGCGGGAATGGTTCCGGGTGAATTCGGTATCGTGCTGGAAGGATGTATTCATATATTGAGAGAAGAGTTCAGCGGAAGTACTACACTGCTTGCGCAGGGAATGCCGGGAGAGATTTTTGCGGAGGCCTTTGCGGCGGCAGGTGAGCCGTCTCTTGTTACGGTGGAGGCAGCCAGAGATACGGAAGTACTGTGGATTCATTTTGGACGGATGATGAGGCGAAGCGGGACAGGAAGGGCGCAGCAGATCCTTGTGGAAAATATGATGCAGATCCTGGCGAAGAAAAATCTGTTTCTTGCAGGGAGGGTCGCCCATCTTTCCAGAAGAACACTTCGTGAGAAAGTGTTGTCATATCTTGGCGGACAGGCGGCGAGACAGGGAAGCAATAGTTTTGAGATCCCGTTTGACCGGCAGGGGCTTGCGGATTATCTTGCGGCGGACCGAAGTGCCCTTTCAGCGGTGCTTGGAAAGCTGAAGAAGGAAGGAGTTCTGACGTTTCGCAAAAATCATTTCACACTGTTGAATGAAGATGTGGATGCAGAGAATGCAGGCAAAGGAGGAAAAGTTTGATATGACAATCAAAGAAATCGCACAGCTCGCGCAGGTGTCAAGTGCGGCTGTTTCCAGATATCTGAATGGTGGATATGTAAGTGAAGAGAAAAAAGAACGGATACGGGAGGCTATTGAGAAGACCGGATATCATCCGTCGGCCCAGGCGCGGATTCTGAGGACGAAAAAAGCCAGGCTGATCGGTGTTGTAGCACCAAAGCTCAGTTCCGAGTCCATTGCGCGGGTGACGGACGGGATTGGAGAAGTACTGGCGGAAAAGCAGTTTCAGATGTTGCTTACTGTCACGAACAACCGGTCGGAAAAAGAGCTGGAATATATGCGGCTGTTTGAAAATTATCCGGTAGACGGGATTATTCTGATCGGAACGGTCATCTCCAAAAAGCACGAGAAATTTTTTGAGCAGAGCAAGGTTCCCATCGTAGTGCTGGGACAGTATACGGATAAAGCAAACTGTGTGTATCATGATGATTATGGCGCAGCGAAAGATCTGGCAGGGAGGATTGCCGGAAAAGAAAAGAAAAAAATTGCCTATATCGGAGTGACAAGAGATGACCGGGCTGTCGGGCAGGAAAGAGAAGACGGATTCCGGGCCGGACTTCTGGAGGCGGGAATTGTTCTTCCGGAAGAACTGTACGGGCTTTCGGAGTTTTCTGTTGAGTCCGGGTACCGTCAGGCAAAAGCGATTTTAGAGAAAAATAGTGATATCGATATCATATCATGCGCGACAGATACAATCGCGGCGGGAGCGATGGAAGCTTTGAAAGAGTGCAAAAAGGAAAGAAGAGAAAAGGTGAAAGTGACGGGTTTTGGGGACAATCAGTTCTTAAAAGCAGTTTCCGAGGGAATCACAACAGTCCATTTTTACTATAAAACAAGCGGAATCAAGGCTGCGGAAATGCTGCTGGACATTATTGAAGAAGGACATCAGGTGCCGATCCGGATGAAACTCGGATACCAGATTATGGAACATTAGACAGAGGATAAAACAGATAAGCAATCAATTTTCACAAAAACAGAATAGAAAAATCAGTAAAAGTGCCATATTTACAAGTGGCACTTTTTTCGTTATTATTTATGCAGGATATGAAATCGATTACATAAAATGAAGGAGGAGAAACATGGATTACAGAAAAACAGCAGAAGAAATCCTGGAGCATGTGGGCGGAAGCAAAAATATTGTTTCTGCCGCACACTGCGCAACAAGGCTTCGCCTTGTCATTGCAGACAATTCCAGAGCGGATAAAACAGCCCTGGAAAACGTAGACGGCGTAAAGGGCGTATTTGAGGCATCCGGACAGCTTCAGATCATCCTTGGAACAGGGACGGTCAATAAGGTCTTTGATGAATTCATTGCGGTTTCCGGAGTGACGGCCAGTTCCAAGGCAGAGGCCAAGGAGGCCGCGGTACAGAAGCAGAATATATTTATGAGGGCAATCAAGCTTCTGGGGGACATTTTCGTTCCGATCATTCCGGCCATTGTGGCAAGCGGATTCCTTATGGGAATCATGAACTCTCTGGACTTTATGAATTCCAATGGATTTATCAACATTGATACGAGCGGGTCCTTCTATGTATTTGCCAATATCTTCAGCAATACGGCGTATACATTCTTACAGATCCTCATCGCGTTTTCGGCAGCAAAAGCATTCGGTGCCAACCCGTATCTGGGAGCAGTCATCGGTATGATTATGATCAATCCGAGTCTTCAGAATGCCTACACCGTAGCGACAGAAGGTGTGCAGGCTACCCAGTCCGTCTTTTTCGGACTGTATGACATTGACATGGTCGGTTATCAGGGACATGTTATTCCGGTTGTCATTGCAGTATGGCTGTTATCAGTACTGGAAAAGAAACTTCACAAAGTCGTGCCTGAGGTCCTGGATCTTTTTGTTACCCCTCTGGTCAGCGTGTTTGTGACAGGATACCTTACACTTGCGGTTATCGGTCCGGTTTTCGTATGGGCGGAAAATGCGGTTCTGAGTGCGATTCAGTGGCTGCTTACCCTGCCGCTTGGGATCGGAAGCCTTATCATGGGCGGACTTTATGCTCCAACGGTTGTAACAGGCATCCACCAGATGTACACGGCCATTGACCTTGGACAGATTGCACAGTACGGAGTGACCTACTGGCTTCCTCTTGCAAGTGCGGCAAACATTGCACAGGGTGCGGCGGCGCTGGCAGTGGGAATCAAATCCAGAGATAAAAAGGTGAAATCACTTGCCCTTCCTTCGTCATTAAGTGCGTTTATGGGAATCACGGAGCCGGCAATTTTCGGCGTCAACCTTCGGTTTTTCAAACCGTTTATCGCAGGGTGTATCGGAGGAGGATGTGGAGCACTTTATGCCTCAATCGTGCATCTGGGAGCAAAAGGAACCGGTGTAACGGGTATTTTCGGAATCCTGCTTTGTCTGGAACAGCCGGTTCAGTATATTATCGAGATGGTCATCGCAGTGGGTGTGGCATTTATTCTCTCTTTTATTCTTTATAAGGATCAGAATAAAGATCAGAAGCCGGAAGTTGTGAAGGCGGATGCGCCGCAGACATTGCCGGAAGAACACAGGGATGAAAAAGAGGCAGGCGAGATTCCTGCGAACACAACAGCAACGGCCGGAAGCGAAGAACTTCATACACCGGTCAACGGAACATTGATTCCGGTATCTGAGGTCAGTGATCCGACGTTTGCGGCGGAAGTGCTTGGGAAGACGGCGGCAGTCATCCCGTCAGACGGACAGATCGTGGCACCTTGTGACGGTCAGATTGTCAGTATCTATGAGACGGGACATGCAGTCTGCATTGCAAGCAGTCTCGGAGGAGAGATTTTGATTCATGTAGGAATCGATACAGTCAAGATGGAAGGAAAAGGATTTACGACAAGAGTAGCGGACGGGGATCAGGTACATGCCGGGGATCTGCTGATCGAAGCGGATCTTGATCAGATTAAAAAGGCCGGATACGATACGGCAACCATGATGATTCTGACCAATGCCGACAGCTTTGCGGCGGTTGATAAGGCTGAACCGCAGGAGGTCAGCCGGGGAACGACAGTAATGACGATCAGAACAGGAGCTTAGAATTCAATGAATGCATTATCCAAAGATCTTACAAAACTGGTCAAAATGATTGAGAAGATTGAGAGCCGGTCCGGAGAGCCAGACAGGTTCCGGCCAAGATTCCATCTGGCCCCTCCGGCCGGATGGCTGAACGATCCGAACGGGCTGTGCCAGTATCAAGGCCTGTATCATGCCTTTTTTCAGTACTCTCCATTTGACGTGGAGGGAGGCCTGAAACTGTGGGGACATTCCACAAGCCGTGACATGCTTCACTGGGAATATAAGGGAGCGGCACTTTACCCGGATCAGCCGTTCGACTGCCATGGTGTTTATTCCGGCTGTGCGTTGACAGAAGATGGCAGAATTTCTTTCTACTATACCGGAAATGTCAAGCTGGACGGCGACTTTGATTATGTGACGGAAGGAAGGGAAGCCAACACCATACTCGTGGAGAGCGAGGATGGCTTCCAATTTGGACGAAAGCAGCTTTTGATGACAAATGAAGATTATCCGGAAGATGTGACAAAACATGTTCGGGATCCGAAAGTCTGGAAAGGGAATGGCATCTACTACATGATTCAGGGGGCCAGACGGAAAGATGATGTTGGAGAGGCGCTTCTATTTGCATCTTCAGACCGGATTCACTGGTTATTGAAAAACAGAATTACCACAAAAGAGCCGTTTGGCTTCATGTGGGAATGTCCGGACTACTTTGAAATTGATGGAAAGAAGATTCTCTCTGCATCGGTACAGGGACTGGAAGGTGAGAAATGGAAAGACAAAAATGTCTACCAGTCCGGTTATTTTGAAGTGAAAGGCCACGTTGCAGAGCAGTGTACGCTTTCGGAATATGTACTCTGGGATTACGGTTTTGATTATTATGCGCCGCAGAGCTTTGAGACAGAGGATGGCCGGAGAGTCCAGATTGGATGGATGGGAATGCCGGACTGTCCGGAATATATAAACCGGACTATCGAGGACGGATGGCAGCACTGCTTCACTATTCCAAGAGAAATTTATGTGAAAGACGGAAGAGTCCTGCAGCGTCCGGTCAGAGAACTGGAAGAAAGGAAACGGATTCTGGCAGAAGCGACAGGCGGCCTTTATGTGGAAGAAGAACCTGTTTATGAAGCAAGAATTACGGAAATCAAAGAAAATAAGTTCCATGCTGTACTCGGAGAAGAATTGATTCTTGAATATCGGGACAGCAGATTTGAGATGCGGTTTATCAATCCTTCCAAAGAGAATGCGTCCGGCGGACGGACCATCCGGTATCAGGAAATCGAAACTCTGAATAATGTAACCATTCTCACAGATGTATCGACCTGTGAGGTGTTTGTAAATGATGGAGAGTATGTCTTTTCCACGAGATTTTATCCGGAAAACTACGGACTTCAAATTCAGGCGGACGAAGCGAAGATAAAGATGTGGGAACTGGTTTCGTAAAAAGGTTAATGATTATAGTAGGGCAGTATCGCGGCAAACGGTACTGCCCTGCTTTTGCCATCTGGAAATAGGGGACATGACTCGTATGAGAGAAAGCCAAATCAGATATTACGGTTAAAAGAAGAGGGTATTGCATTTGAACCGTAGAAATCAGAATCTACGGTTGCGAAACAAGAATTGCCAGATCAAACCGTCTGCGGCCGCTAAAACCTGCGGTTATAATGGAGAAATTTCCCCAGAAAGCCGAAAAATCTGACTATCGGAACCGGGCGGGTTTCTCAGTAGTTTTCTCCTGGCAAAATCGTCTGATATCTCTTGCCTTTTGCCATGGAATATTATAGAATAATTCTGTGAGTTACTATGCTGAAGTGATTCAGCGAAAGGAGTTATAGCAATGGGATATGAAAAATTAAACGAGAAGATGATGGAGCTTAAAGATGAGATCTTTGCTTCCATCAAAGAGAGTGTCGCAATCGAAAGTGTCAAAGGCGCACCGGAGGAAGACGCACCATATGGAAGAGGACCGAAGGAAGCTCTGGACCACGCTCTGGCACTGGGCGAGAAGCTTGGATTTAAGACAGGCAATCTTGACAACAAGGTTGGCTGGATCGAATATGGCGAGGGCGAAGAAATGGCAGCGGTTCTTGGACATCTGGATGTTGTTCCGCTTGGAGAGGGATGGAAATACCCGCCGCTGGCATGCGAGATTCATGACGGACAGATGTACGGCCGCGGAGTTCTGGATGACAAGGGACCGGTAATAGGAGCGATTTATGCACTGAAAGCGATCCGTGATCTCGGACTTCCGATCGACAGAAGAATCCGTGTGATTTTCGGAACAGATGAAGAAAACGGTTCTTCCTGTGTAAAACATTATAACGAAGCTGGCGGAGAACAGCCTGCGATCGGCTTTACTCCGGACGGACAGTTCCCGGTTATCTTCTGTGAAAAGGGACAGTCTTTCTGGGAAGTTACAAAGAAAGTAGAAAATCCGTCCAGTGTCAAAGTGCTTTCTATTGAGGGCGGTACAGCAAAGAATGTCGTAACACCAAAATGTACAATGGTTGTAGAAGGTGATCTGGATGTCAAAGAAGCAGACGGCATCACCGTGACAAAGGCAGATGGAAAGACTACAATCGTGGCAGAAGGACAGGGCGCACATGGCAGTACTCCGGAAAAAGGAGTCAATGCGGCAATCAAGCTGTTTGAGGCTGTAAAAGATTGTGGCATCGATGGAGATCCGGGACAGATGATCAACTTTATTCTGGAAAAGATCGGAACAGAGACAAATGGAAAATCTCTCGATATCTGCTGGACAGACGAGGAGACAGGAGAGACAACAGTCAACCTTGGTGTTGTAAAATGCACAGAGGAAGATCTGTTCTTCACACTGGATATCCGCTATCCAAAGAACGGAGACCGCGACACCCTTGTTGCAACAATGAAGAAACAGGCAGAGGCTTATGGAATGAATGCAGATCTGGAGTCTGAAGGCAAACTGTTATACGTGCCGAAGGATTCTGAGCTGATCCGGAAGCTGATGAACGTATATAAAGAAGAAACAGGAAGAGACGATCAGCCGATCGCCATCGGAGGCGGTACATATGCAAAAGCATTTGATAATATGGTTGCTTTTGGGCCGACATTCCCGGGAGAGCCGGATGTCATTCACCAGCCGAATGAATGTGCGGATGTAGAGAAAATGATGCTGTCCTACCAGATTCTGGCGGCAGCAATGTATGAGATTGCACAGAAATAAAATGCTGATTTAAGACAGAATAGAAAAAGGATTCCGGAACTGTTCCAATGTCCGTTTTGTGATGTTGGAAACAGTCCGGAATCCCTTTTTTTACGTGAAAATGCATTCCCCTCTTGCCGGAAAATATAGGATATGATACATTGGGCTTACAACACTTTTGGATGAGGGAGGTTATGAGGTGAAACTGATTTTGGAGTATCTGAAAAGATACAAATTCTGGTTTGTCCTGAACGTGATTTCCGTCTTTGGATTTGCTCTGGTGGAACTGGGGATTCCGACGATCATTTCCTATATGATCGACCAGGGAGTCATGAATGAGGACAAAGGATTTTTGATGAAGATGGGAGTGCTGACAGCGGTGATTTCTGTGATTGGCGTCTGCGGCACCATTCTTCTTGGTTACTGCTGTGCCCGGATTTCCACAGGGATTGCTCATGATATCCGGCAGGATGTTTTCCGAAAGGTACAGACTTTTTCGCACAGCGAAATGAATGAGATCGGAGTGGCATCTCTGATTACGAGAACAAACAATGATGCTTTTCAGATCATGATGTTTATGAATGTAATTTTGAGGACGGCAGTGTTGACCCCGGTTATGATTGTAGTAAGTTTCATGCTGACAGTCCGCACCTCTTTGGATCTGTCGCTGATCATTATTTCTACGATTCCTCTGATTATTATCGGGGTCGTTATTGTGGCGAAGATTTCCTCTCCGATCAGTGAGAGGCAGCAGGCGTCACTGGATTCTATCAACCGGATTTTCCGTGAGAATCTGACCGGTATCCGTGTCATTCGTTCTTTTAATAATGATGAATATGAATCTGAACGGTTTGACAAAGAAAATGTAAATTTTATGAACCAGTCGAAAAAGCTGTTTAAGCTGATGACCTCGACAGATCCGGTATTCTTTCTTATGATGAATCTTGCGATCATTGCGATCTATGTTGTTGCGAGCTTTATGATTGATGCCGGTACACTTCCTGTTGGAAAGCTGATTGCTTTTATGGACTATGTTTTCCATGCAATGTTTTCCGTATTGCTGTTCTGCCTTGTGTTTATGATGTATCCAAGGGCGAATGTGTCGGCAAAACGTATCCGGCGGGTACTTAAAACCGAGTCAATCATCGAGAACCACCCGGATGCTTCAAAGACAGAGGACAGGGAAAAGAGTATCGTATTTGATGATGTTACTTTTGCTTATCCGGACGGAGAAGAAGCAGCTCTGCAGCATATTTCTTTCGAGGCGAAGAAAGGCGAGACGGTAGCATTTATCGGAAGCACCGGTTCCGGAAAGAGTACGTTGATCAAGCTGATCCCGAGATTTTATGATGTATCAGCCGGAAAGATTTTGATCAACGGAGTGGACGTACGGGATATGGACATTTATAAGCTCCGCGAACGGATCGGATTTGTGTCCCAGAAGGCCAATCTTTTCAGTGGGACAATCGAGGAGAATATCCGTTTCGGCAACCGGAACGCGAGCATGGAAGAAGTAGTCCATGCGGCAAAAGTAGCGCAGGCCTATGATTTCATTATGGAGAAACCGGGGCAGTTTCAGGAGAGGATTGTAGAAGGCGCGGGAAATGTTTCCGGAGGACAGAAGCAGAGGCTTTCGATCGCAAGAGCACTGGTGCGGCACGCGGATATCTATATCTATGACGATTCTTTCTCCGCACTGGATTTCCGGACGGACGCAAAGCTGCGCAGTGAGCTTCGTAAGGAGATGACGGATGAGATTGTCCTGATCGTTGCGCAAAGAGTCTCTACGATTATGGATGCAGACCAGATTATTGTTCTGGACGAGGGCAGGATCGTCGGAAAGGGCACGCACAAAGAACTGCTTAAAAACTGCAGTGTATATCATGAAATTGCAGCTTCCCAGCTGAGTGAGGAGGAACTGGCTTATGAATAAAGAACAGATCGGCTGGAAGGCATGTATGAAAGGGATGGGACGGTTTGTAAGTCCGTACAAAGGAAAACTTTTAGTGGCAGTCCTGACGACAGTGTTTGCGACAGCAATCTATTCCCTGAATCCGACAATAGAGGGGCTTGCAACGACACAGCTCGCCCGGGACGCGTCTGAAATTCTCCAGGGTGTCAGCGGGGCACATGTACATTTTGACAAGGTATTCCGCATTCTGGCGCTTCTTGGTACAAGTTATGTGACAAGGGCACTGGCGCTCCTTGTGTCGGCATTTTTCCTGACCAATGCGATTCAGCAGACGATGCATGATTTGAGAGGGGCACTTCAGAAGAAAATCCAGAAGATGCCGGTCAGCTATTTTGACGAGCACGCTTTTGGAGATGTATTAAGCTGTGTGACCAACGATGTGGATACGCTGAGCAATGCTCTGCAGCAGACGCTGACCAGGGTGATCAGCGGGGTGCTGACTTTTATTCTTGCGGTCAGCATGATGCTTCGGATCAATGTAGCGATGACGCTGATTGCATTGATCATTATTCCGCTCGTGGCGCTTATTACGAAGGTATTTGTAAAGCGTTCCCAGGATCTGTTTGACATTCAGCAGAAAACCGTAGGACAATTGAATGGTGCAATCACGGAGCTGTACGGCGGATTTAATGAGATTATCAGTTACAATAAACAGGAAGATGTGGAAAAACAGTTTGAGGAAGTCAATCAGAAGATGAGAAATTCCGCGTTCAAGGCGCAGTTTGTCTCCTCTTTGATTTCTCCCTGCGTGTCACTTGTGACTTACCTGACGATCGGTACCTGTGCGGTAATCGGATGTCTTCAGGTTATTCAGGGGACCATTACGATCGGACAGCTTCAGGCATTTGTGCGCTATATCTGGCAGATCAACGATCCGCTGTCCCAGGTTTCCCAGCTTTCCGCACAGGTACAGGCAGCCTTTTCCGCCATGCGCAGAATCTTTACCCTTCTTGCTGAGACGGAAGAGGATCAGGGCGGAAAGGCAGAGATTGCAAAGGATAAAATCGAAGGCAATGTGACCTTTGAACATGTACAGTTTGGATACGATAAGGAACTTCTGATGAAAGATGTCAATATCGATGTCAAGAAAGGCCAGACGGTGGCGATCGTCGGTCCGACAGGAGCAGGAAAGACAACGCTGATGAATCTGCTGCTCCGCTTTTACGACGTGAAGGGTGGTTCCATCAAGATTGACGGCGTTGATATCCGGGATATGAAACGGGAAGATCTGAGATCGCTGTTCTCGCTCGTACTGCAGGATACATGGCTGTTCTCCGGAAGTATTTATGATAATATCCGCTACGGAAGACAGAATGCAAGAAAAGATGAGATTATCAGCGCTGCGAAGATGGCAAATGTCCATCACTACATCCGCACACTGTCCAGAGGATACGATTCACTGATCAATGAGGAAGCGAACAATATTTCTCAGGGAGAAAAGCAGCTCCTTACCATCGCAAGAGCGATCTTAAAGGATCCGCAGATTCTGATTCTGGACGAGGCGACATCCTCGGTGGACACCAGACTTGAGAGAAGGCTTCAGGAAGCCATGCTTCGGGTGATGGAGGGAAGAACATCCTTCGTTATCGCCCACCGGCTTTCTACAATCCGGGACGCGGACATGATTCTGGTACTGCGGGACGGAGATATTGTGGAACAGGGAACACACGAAGAGCTTCTGGCAAAGAAAGGAATGTACGAAAAACTGTATCATTCTCAGTTCGCGGGACAAAATTTTGATGAGGTTTGCTAGACATTGTGGTATGATAGTGTATAGATAATATGAGGAAAGGGGCATGAATCCATGAAAAAGAAACTCATTTTAGTTACATCACCACCGGCATGCGGAAAAACCTATGTTGCCATGAAACTTGCGGCAGAACTGAATCATGTTGTATATCTGGATAAAGATGCACTGATTATTCTGAGCAGACAGATTTTTGAAGTGGCAAATCAGCCATATGACAGAAGCTCGGATTTCTTTGAAGAACATATCCGTGATTACGAATATGCGGCGATTCTGGATATGGCGGTGGATGCGCTGGAATACGATGACATTGCGCTGATCAACGCGCCGTTTACCCGTGAGGTCAGAAATCCGAGATTTATGGAGAGCCTCCGGCAGGATCTGATGCGAAAGAATGCAAGACTTTATGTTGTGTGGGTTGTCACAGATCCGGCGATCTGCAAGAAGAGGATGATCCGGAGAAACAGCGACCGTGACACATGGAAGCTGGCACACTGGGATGAGTACATGGCAAAGACTGATTTTTCCATCCCGGAAGAACTGAACGACAAAAGCAAAGATCAGGAGCTCCTTCTGTTTTATAATTCCAATGAAGAAGAGTTCCGCAAATCCATGAAAGAAGTGGTACGAAAACTCCAGGATGAGGAGTAAAGAGAAAAGTCAGACAGACGAATGCAGACAGGAGATTCCGGCCGGACGGCAGGGGATCTCCTGTCAGACGTAGGGGGAGTCTGGAACAAGGACAAAAGAGAGGACCGGAATATGGAAATACAGATGTACAATATGGGGCTTGGAGAATGTTTCCTGCTGGAAGACGGAACAGAAAAACTGGCAGTCAACTGTGGAACCCGCAATAAAAGAATCAATGGGACAGACAGCGGAGAGATTTACCGGGAGATACAGGACCGGGCGGCAGAAGAGGGATATGATTTGCTGATTACACAGTTTGATCCGGAACATATCAGCGGGTTCCTCCAGACAGGCCGGGTACGGCCGGGTGACGGAATCCGGACTGTATACCTTCCGGATCTCTTTTCGGAACGGTGGATGAACGAGGTGCTTGCTCTGCTGCTTTTGCAGGATCTTTCCAGAGGAGGGTTTCTTCCGGGAAAAGCGGTGACACTTACCAGCCTGATGGAAGTACTTTTAACTTTTCCGGGCAGGCTTTGTTTCCTGAAAAGGGGAGAGAGCATCGGCGGGAGGTATCAGGTACTCTGGCCGCAGAAAGACGGACTGAAAGCGGAGATGGAACAGACACTTAAGTCCGCGGGGATTCTCGACGCTTTTTATGAGCAGGACCGCTGCATGTGGAGAGAACTGGTCCGGGTCTCCTCAAGAATGAGAGAGATTTACATGCGGCTTCTTGCCATTTCCAGAAGCGCGGATGTTCCGAGAAATGAAGAGGGAATCCCGGTGGAACTGGAAGAGGACATCAAAAACTTCCGGTCGGACTTCAGAAAGCTGCGTAGAAACGAGCGGTTTCTTGGAATGGTGGAACGGTGCCAGAAACATCTTGAGATTCTGAAAGCATTTCATGACAGGACAGGACTGATTTTTCATACCCGTGAAGACGGCAGCAGGAATTTTCTCTATACAGGAAACACCTGGAAAGAAAGGGCGGCATGGCTGGCGGCAAATGAGGACGGGCTCGCCGGACTTCACAGAGAATACTGGTGCATTACGCTTCCGGGACATGGGACGGATGCCTGTTACTGGGATTTCTCGGAGTATGCTCCGAAGCACTTCCTCGTATCCAACGGGTACGTAGCGGGACAGGAGAACGGGAAGGTATCCGGACGTTACAGCGGCATGTTCGCCGTCCCGGATGTAACGATGCACTGTACCAGCGCAGACTGGTGCGAGGGGCGGAGGAACGGCATCTGCAGCTGCTGGAGCGCGCAGATCACATCTCCGCATCATTATTCCGTCATCCGGTAGCACGAAAGAAAAGAGCCGACATGCAAAGAAAGGGAGGACAGACAGAATGAATAAGAGAAGAGCAGATAACGGAATCCCGAAGTATCAGCAGATTGCTACGGATATTGCCTATAAAATTGTAAATGGAATTTATCAGGAGGATCAGAAAATCTATGCAAGATCCGCCATCGGGAGTCAGTACAGTGTTTCTTCGGAGACAGCGCGCAGAGCAATGTGCATTCTTGCGGACTGGGATGTGGTGACGATTGAGAAAAACAGCGGTGTTCTGATCAAGTCGGTGGATAATGCAAAGAATTTTCTTCAGCAGCAGAAACAGACAAAATCAATCCAGAATCTAAAACGGAATATTCTTGACAGTGTGGAACGCCAGCAGGAGGAAATCAAAGAGCTTTATGATTATCTGACAGAGATGATTGATCAGATTGAGCGTTACCGGTCAACCAATCCATTTATCCCGTATGAAATTGTGATTACAGATCAGACTCCTTATCTGGACCGGACTGTCGGGGAAGTGGATTTCTGGCAGGAAACCTTTGCGACCGTGATCGCAATCAGGAGAAATGGAGTGCTTATGATGTCTCCGGGGCCAAAAGCGGTGTTTAAACTCAATGATATCCTGTATTATACAGGGGATGAGGAATGTCCGGAAAGGGTACAGAAATTTATGTATCCGCATCAGTAAAAAAGTACTTGCAAAAGTAACAACTTTAAAATAAAATAGAGTTGTCATTCATGGCTATAATGTAACTCACAAAAAAGAGCAGGAGGTTCTGATGCAGATCTTCCTGTTTTTTTCTTTTACCCGGCCCGGAACGTCAGGGAAGGGAGAGGACTGCATGGAAAAGAACAAGGTTGACATCACATTCACACTGTAATAAGATAAAGCAAAAAGAAAATGGAGTCATTATGAAAAAAGATGCGATAAAAGAAGTTGTAGAAAAACTGAACCGTAATTACCTCACTGAGGAACTGTTCATGCCGAAAAAAGGGCGGAGGCTTCCGGAGCGCGCGGCGGTGATTGAGATTATCCGTGATCTCAGACAGATTATTTTTCCGGGATATTTTGGAAAAGACAGCGCGCTGGAACTGGATACCGCCTACTATGCAGGATACCGGATCAACCATCTTTACGATGCGCTGAAAGAGCAGATCACCATTGCACTGAGATATCAGGGGAAAGAAGAGAATGTAGAGCAGAAGGCTCAGGAAGTGACGGACCGCTTCTTCTCCCGGATTCCGGATATCCAGAATCTGATGCTCAAAGATGTACAGGCTGGATTTGATGGGGACCCGGCGGCCCAGAGCCGGGAGGAGATTATCTTTTCCTATCCTGGACTGTTCGCGGTTTATGTGTACCGGATTGCCCATGTGCTTTATGGTGAAAAGATCCCGTTTATTCCGCGGATCATGTCAGAGTATGCGCATGGAAGAACAGGGATCGATATCAATCCGGGAGCCAGAATCGGAGAATATTTCTTTATTGACCACGGCACCGGAATTGTAATCGGGGAGACGACCGAGATCGGTGACTATGTCAAACTTTATCAGGGCGTGACGCTCGGGGCGCTGTCTACAAGAAACGGACAGAAGCTTGCCGGACTGAAACGACACCCTACCATCGGCGACCATGTGACGATCTACTCGAATTCCACCGTCCTTGGTGGAGATACCGTGATCGGGGAACACTGCATTATCGGAGGAAATACTTTCATTACAGAGTCCGTGCCGCCTTACACGAAAGTAAGCGCCAAGAGCCCGGAACTGATTTTCAAAACGCCAAAAGAAAATCAGGAAAAGAAGAATCTCTGGGAGTGGGAAAATTAAAACTCCTTTACCTTGGAAGACGGAAGTAGTAAAATATAGGCAAAAGAACATCAGGAGGGAAAGTTTATGGGACAGGAACTGATTTTAAAATTAAAAGAAGTAAAACAGGCACTGGTAGACCTTGATCTCAAAGGCGAAGAGTGGGAAGAACGTCAGGAAATTCTGCAAAAGCTTGAAGACGTGACCTCCTATGTAAAGGATGCCATGGGAAGCGGAAAACTATAAAGCAGAAAGGATGAAAGACGATGCAGCCAAAGATCAGGGCACTGGTATTTGACATGGACGGGCTTCTCTTTGACTCGGAGAAAGTGGTCCAAAAATCGTGGTATATCGCCGGAGAACGGCTGGGATACCCAAACGTAGGAGATCACATCTATCATACCCTCGGGTTTAATGTTGTAAGAAGAAGCAGGTATTTCAGGGAGACATTTGGAGAGGAATTTCCGGTAGAGACCTTTAATCAGATGACAAGGGAGATTTTCTATGAATTGAAGGAGACGGAAGGAGTTCCGAAAAAGCCGGGTGTGGATGAGCTGCTTTCCTACGCAAAAGAAGAAGGATACCTGCTGGCGGTCGCCACTTCGTCCGGGGAGGCCTATTCCAGAACGCTTCTGAAAGAGGGAGGGATCTGGGATTATTTTGACGCCGCGGTCTTTGGCGATATGGTCACACATGCCAAGCCGGACCCGGAGATTTATCTGAAAGCATGTGAGAAACTTGGAGTGAAGCCTTCGGAAGCAGCCGCACTGGAGGACTCGCCGAATGGAATCCGTTCTGCGCATGCGGCGGGCATGTATCCGATTGTCATACCGGATCTGGTCAGGCCGGACGAGGAGATCAAAAGTCTCAGCACATGGCAGTGTGAATCATTGTTTGATGTGATCAATATCCTGAAAGAAAAGTAAGAATCAGCCGTACAGAAAAGGCAGTCCTTCTCTGTGCGGCTGATTTTGTGATGTATGAGAAATGTGCGTACATCCTAAAGATTCAGAAAGCGGCTGCAGCATTCCTCAAAGACGTGAATCTGATGTGTCAGGTCTTCTGCCTGTATGTCGGACAGACTTTCCAGAAGAAGATCCTGAGCACGGTGTACGCCTTCTTTGTCAAGAGGAGGCGTAAGAGCGAAATCGCTGTAGGCCCGAAGCTTCTGGAAATAGAGGTTCAGGTCCGCGGGATTTTGTTCCTTATATGCCAGTTCATACATATAGTGGGAGTCTGCAGCGTCAGAATCACTGCATTTTTGACAGATCCACTTTCCAAGGTAATAATATTGATTTCCGATCCGGTAGACAAATCCCGGACGGGAGATGAAATCCTGATGGTTCATATCCGGCACCTCCTTGTCATTAGCCGTTGATGATAACCTGTTTCAGGGAAAGATCCGGATTTAACAGGACCAGATTTCCGATTTTGCCGGGAGAGATGCTTCCGTACAGATGCTCCAGGTGCAGTGCGCGTGCCGGATTGTAGGTGGCACAACGGACAGCGTCTTCCAGCGGAATGTCCATCTCAGTTATTGCGGTACGCATACAGTCGGCAAGGTTTGTCACGGATCCGGCCAGTGCTCCGCCCTCTGCCAGAGTGGCATGTTTTCCGGACACATTGACATCCAGTCCGCCGAGGGTGTAGGAGCCGTCCGGCATTCCTGTGGCGCGCATACTGTCACTGATCAGGCAGATTCTTTCGGAACCAAGCATGGCAAAGGCAGCCCGTACCATGGCCGGATGAATGTGGACCCCGTCACAGATCAGCTCTGCGAATACATGTGGACTGTCAAATACAGCGCCGACAACACCCGGTTCCCGGTGGGTAAATGCAGGCATGGCATTGAAAAGATGAACCGCATGGCAGGCTCCGGCATCGAAAGCGGCCTTTGCGTCTGCATATGGAGCGTTTGTATGTGCCAGAGAAACGGATACGTTGTCCTTCACTTTTCGGATAAAATCAAGTGTCCGTTCCAGACCCATTTCCGGCGCAACGCCGATAAATTTGATCAGCCCTTTTGCGGCATCCTGAAATTCATTAAAAAGAGCGGCATCACACGGAATGATATTCCTTTCGTCCTGCGCGCCTTTCTTTGCGATGCTGATAAAAGGCCCTTCCATATTCAGACCCACAAGATGTGCACCCTGCTCATTTGTGTAGGAAGCAGCGGTAGCAAGAATCTTCTTGAGCTCTTCTGAAGGAAGTGTCATGGTGGCCGGACAGATGGTTGTTACACCGATGGAAGCTTCGTATTCGGCAATTGTCCGAAGTGCTTCCGGATCGTTATCACAGACGTCGGCTCCCATGCATCCGTGAAAATGAATGTCAATCAGTCCCGGAATGGCGTAGGCACCGCCGCCGTCCACAACTTCACCGGAACCGGAAGCAGTTTCGCAAAACAGTCCGTCTTCAATCACTACATCACCCGGATGGAAGTGAAAATCCTCCCCGTATACTTTTACATTTTTGATAATCATAATAGTACTCCTTTGTCTGAAAGAAAAGGATGCCGGGAAAGAATCCTTCCTCCCGGCATCCCTGATTACATGTTAACGAGGAACTTTGGAAAAAGCAGCCTCATCAGCTACAACGGTTACGTCCGGATGGAACTGCAGGATTGATGCAGGTACTTCCGGTGTAACAGGCCCAAAGAATGATTTTGCGACCGCTTCAGCTTTATCTTCTCCGCTTACAATAAGGAGAATTTTCTTTGCGCGCATAATGGTTCCGATTCCCATGCTGTAAGCCTGTTTCGGAACATCATCAGCGGAAGCAAAGAAACGTTTATTTGCTTCAATCGTACTTGGCTGAAGGTCAACACAATGCGTTGCTTTCGGGAATTCACTGCCCGGTTCGTTGAATCCGATATGACCATTGTGTCCGATTCCGAGAAGCTGAAGATCCACACCGCCGAGAGAAGCAACGACTTCTTCGTAGTGCGCACATTCTGCTTCGCTGTCTTCGCATGTGCCGTCCGGGATATTGGTGTTTGCCGGATCGATATTTACATGATCAAACAGATGATCATGCATGAAATAATAGTAGCTCTGATCATTATCTTTTGGAAGTCCCTTGTACTCATCCAGATTGGCTGTCTTCACCTGTGAAAAATCAAGGTCACCATTCTCGTATTTGGCAACAAGGTTTTTGTAGGTTCCGACCGGAGAAGAACCTGTAGCCAGACCAAGTACACAGTCCGGTTTTGAAATAACCTGTGCTGCGATGATGTTGGCAGCTCTCTGACTCAGAGCATCGTAATCTTTTTCCACGTAGAATCTCATGACTAAAATCTCCCTTTTGTTTGATAGTTACAGTATAACACATAAAAAGAGAAAGTACTTTCAAAACGTGGCTTTTTCAAAAAATTCCGGTCTGTGAAAATCCGGAGCGTCTGACAGGATGGGCGAAAATGCAGCGTAATGCTCGATGGACGGATCTTCCGAAATCTTATAAAAGTTGCAGGAAAAGGTATCGGGAAGACCGGATTTTGTGATTCCGTAAATCTGTTCCAAAAGGGAAAGCGGAAGATGGAAGGTCAGTTTCCAGCAGTCCGGCATCAGACGGACATGGTGTGACAGCGCACGGCATTCTGCTTCCGAAAACAGGGTACGGCCGGTACGGGCAAATCCGTACTGGGCAAGGAGAGCGCCGTTTGCGTTGAATTCCAGATTGATATACGGAGAGAGTTTCCGGCTTCGCTTTCCGGAAAACGGGAAGTGAAAAAACGCTTCCATGGCACTGTCCAGGTAAACAGGAACCTGAAAGCCGGTCTGACGGCGGAGCGGATCTGTCTCAAAACAGGTCATTTCCACGTAGAATCCGTCACCGGGCACATATCCGATCCGGCCTGTAACGGGAGGAGCAAATTTCGTCCCCCAGAGTAAATGGGACACCTCAAATGAGGTGCCCTCTGAAGATAACTGTTCCGGGAAGGAGAGGATCTGAATTTTCATTATGCCGAAACCCCGCTTTCCCAACGGCCGCTTGCCCCGCATGGAAGTACAAGACCGTTTGAAGAAACCGGAAGACCGATTTCCTGAGAGTCCACATGACCGTGGAACTGTTTCAACTCCGTGCCGAGCATATAGGCCAGAACTGCAGGAGCGAGGCCGGTTGTGTAAGAGTTGACAAGGAAAAACAGCGGCTTGTCGGACAGAATCTGTGTACACTTCTGGATCAGAGGATGAATGGCATCCTCGATCTTCCAGATCTCGCCTTTTGGTCCGCGGCCGTAGGAAGGCGGATCCATGATGATGGCATCATAATGATTTCCTCTGCGGATTTCTCTTTCGACAAATTTCATACAGTCGTCCACAAGCCAGCGGATCGGCGCGTCCGAAAGGCCGGAAGAAGCAGCATTTTCCTTTGCCCATGTGACCATGCCTTTGGAAGCGTCCACGTGAGTGACGTGCGCTCCGGCAGCGGCAGCCGCAAGAGTGGCTCCTCCGGTGTAGGCAAACAGGTTCAACACCTTGACCGGGCGTCCGGCGGAACGGATTTTTTCAGAAAACCAGTCCCAGTTTGCCGCCTGTTCAGGGAAGAGTCCCGTATGTTTAAAGCTGAAAGGCTTCAGATTAAAGGTCAGATCCCGGTAATGGATCTGCCATTGCTTCGGAAGGCTGAAGAATTCCCATTCTCCGCCGCCTTTTTTACTTCTGTGATAATGTGCGTTTGGATGATACCACCCGCGGTTTGTCTTTTCAGTATTCCAGATTACCTGCGGGTCCGGGCGGACCAGGATGTAATCACCCCAGCGTTCCAGCTTTTCCCCGCCGGAACAGTCTATGACTTCATAATCTTTCCAACCATCTGCAATCCACATGATTAACAATCCTTTCTATATCTGATATTTATCGTGACGGTGTGATTCCGTTTTGTGAATCCTCCATAATCCTGTTTATTATAGCAGTAAAGGAATAAAAGCTCAATGAAAAACACCCTTTTTGAGCTGAACCTATAGAAAAAGCAAATGATTGATATACGAAAAACCGATAAGTAAATCCGTTTACCGGCTATTTGCTTAGTGTTAAAATAATCGGTAGATATGGAACTAAACAGGAAAGGTGGAACAAGAAATGATCAAAGTAAACGCAATCGGAGATAATTGTCCGATTCCTGTAATTAAAACAAAGAAAGCAATGAAGGAGCTGACAGGACCGGATACAATCGAAGTACTGGTAGATAACGAAATCGCTGTTCAGAATGTGACAAAGATGGCTCAGTCCTCAGGCGGAAAAGTAACATCCGAAAAGAAAGCGGAGAAAGAATACCGCATCCTGATTGAGATGGAAGGTGCACCGGCAGAAGAAGAGGCTGAAGAAGAGGTTTCCTGCACACCGGACAAGAGAGGAAATACGATCGTTGTCGTATCTTCGGACAAGATGGGAAGCGGAAACGAGGAGCTGGGAAAAGTCCTGATGAAAAGTTTCCTCTTTGCGGTGACACAGCTTGAGGAGCTGCCAAAGACCATGCTCTTTTATAATGGAGGCGCGACACTGACGACAGAGGAGTCCGACTCTCTGGAAGATCTGAAGAATCTGGAGGCACAGGGCGTTGAGATCATGACGTGCGGAACATGTCTTGATTACTATGGACTGAAAGAGAAGCTGGCTGTCGGAACAGTAACAAATATGTACAGCATTGTAGAGACGATGGAACAGGCATCAAAAGTGATCAGACCATAAAGACAACAGTATGGAAGTATACATCAGGATCGGCATCAGACTGTGCTGATCCTGATATTTTTTTGACGGGAAACGTAGATTTTTGGTTGATCTTGTTTCGGTTTATGATATAATAAAAAAGTTATAAGTTTTTTCTATAAGTACATGCGAAAGGAGAAGAAGAAAAAGATGATTCAGGATGTGAAATTGACACAAATGACAAAGACGGCGGGGTGAGCCGCCAAGATAGGTCCTGAGACCCTTGCCCAGGTTCTGGGTAAGCTACCGAAATTCCATGATGACAACCTGATCGTCGGAATCGAGACAGCGGATGATGCTGCGATCTACAAGGTGACAGATGACATCGCCATGATCCAGACGGTTGATTTCTTCACTCCGATCGTAGATGATCCATATATGTTCGGCCAGATTGCGGCAGCCAATTCGTTAAGCGATGTGTGGGCCATGGGAGGAGAGCCGAAGGTGGCGCTTAACATCGTCGGATTCCCGAACTGTCTGGATCCGTCCATTTTAGGAGAAATCTTAAAAGGCGGAGCGGACAAGGTGATGGAAGCAGGCGCCGTGCTGGTGGGCGGACACACCATTCAGGATGATGAACCGAAATACGGACTCTGTGTTTCCGGATTCGTTCATCCGAAGAAGATTTTTAAAAATTACGGATGCAGGCCGGGAGATAAGCTTATTCTGACAAAGCAGATTGGAAACGGTATCGTCAATACGGCGATCAAAGCGGAGATGGCTTCTGAAAGAGCGATCAAGGAGGCAGAGACTGTCATGTCTTCTCTCAACAAGAAAGCGAAAGAGGTTGTGGAGAAGTATGACGTATCCGCCTGCACGGACGTGACAGGATTCGGGCTTCTTGGACACGGGGCCGAGATGGCAACTGCAAGCGGAGTGTGCCTGAATCTGGATGTGAGAAAGATCCCGTATTTTGCGGATGCGGTTGAGTATGCAAAGATGGGACTGATTCCGGCAGGGGCGTATAAAAACAGAGGACATTCCGGACAGTATGTGGATATCGGCAGTACGCCGGAACACTACGTGGATCTTCTTTATGATCCGCAGACATCCGGAGGGCTTCTGATCAGCGTTGCGCCGGAGCAGGCAGATGCTGTCATGGAAGATTTTGAGAAAAAGGGACTGGATACCAGGGTGGCCATGATAGGCGAAGTATCGGAAAAAGATCAGGAGGACAACACATTCATCCGGCTTGTATAGATGCCGGAGAATGGAAAAGAGACGAAAATGGACAAAAATATTTTTTACCGCAGTATTCCGAAGGTGGATATACTGCTGGAAGATGAAAGAATCCAAAACGCAGCTTCGATTTATGAACGAGACACGGTGATGGATGCTATCAGGGAGCAGACAGAGTATGTGCGCGGACTGATCCGGACATGCGACGAAGAGGAGACGATCCGCCGCGGAATTGACAATCTGATTCCGGATATTATCCGGCGGGTGGAGAAGATGCATACGCCGGATATGCGCCCGGTGATCAATGCGACAGGTACGATTCTCCACACCAATCTGGGACGTGCCCCGATCAGCAGGGAGCATATGGCAAGGCTTGCGGAAGTAGCATGCGGATACTCCAATCTGGAGTATGATCTGGAGGCCGGCAGACGTGGGGAGAGGTACTCTCACTTTGAGAAGCTTCTCTGCAAGATTACGGGAGCGGAGGCTGCCATGGCAGTCAATAATAATGCTTCTGCCGTTATGCTGATTTTAAGTTCCATGGCAAAAGGAGGAGAGGTTGTCGTATCCAGAGGAGAGCTTGTGGAAATCGGCGGGAAATTCAGGATTCCGGACGTGATGGAGCAAAGCGGAGCCAGACTTGTGGAAGTGGGAACGACGAATAAGACGCACTATTCTGATTACGCGGATGCTGTCACAGAGGAGACGAAAGCTTTTCTGAAGGTTCACACAAGTAATTACCGGATTGTCGGATTTACCGAGTCCGTAGGCATCGACGATCTGATTCCGCTGGGACAGGAGTATGATCTTCCGATTATCGAAGACCTCGGAAGCGGTGTACTCATTGATCTGAGTAAATACGGACTGACTTATGAGCCGACGGTACAGGATTCCATCCGGAAGGGAGCGGATGTAGTCTGCTTCAGCGGGGACAAGCTTCTTGGAGGACCGCAGGCGGGAATTATCGTCGGAAAGAAAAAATACATTGATAAAATGAAGAAGAACCAGCTGACAAGAGCCCTCCGTATCGACAAGTTTACGGCGACGGCGCTGGAGCTGGTATTACAGGAATATTTAAGCGAAGAAAACGCGGTAAACAAGATTCCGGTTCTTCGCATGATTACAAAATCTGCCGAAGAGGTGGAAAAGTCTGCAAGACGATTTAAACGGATGCTGGAAAGAAAAGGACTTAAGGCGGCTATCACTCTTCAGAAGTGTGAATCCCAGATCGGAGGGGGATCTCTTCCGCTTGAGAGGATTCCGAGTATGGCTGTCGGCATCCGTCCGGAAACGATGAGTGTTCCGGAGCTTGAGACGGCAATGCGCCATCTGGAGGTTCCGATCATCCCAAGGACGGTCAACGATACGATTCTGATGGATGTGAGGACCATCGAGGAAGACCGGATGAAGCTTGCGGCAGACGAGTTAAAGCAGATATTATAATTACGATAGAGACAGTGGGAATGAAATAACATGAAACACATTATCATAGGAACAGCCGGTCATATTGACCATGGAAAGACGACGCTGATCAAGGCGCTGACAGGAAGAAATACAGACCGATGGGAAGAAGAGCAGAGAAGAGGGATCACGATCGATCTTGGATTTACCTACTTCGACCTTCCAAACGGCGACCGGGCAGGGATTATCGACGTGCCGGGACATGAGCGTTTTATCAACAATATGGTTGCAGGCGTGGTAGGGATGGATCTGGTCATGCTTGTAATCGCGGCGGATGAGGGAATCATGCCGCAGACAAGAGAACATATGGACATTCTTGGCGAGCTTGGTATTGAGAAGAGTATCATTGTCCTCAACAAATGCGATCTTGTGGATGAAGAGTGGATGGAGCTTGTCGAGGAGGAAGTGCGTGAGGAACTGCATGGCACATTCCTTGAGAATGCACCGATTGTAAAGGTATCCGCCGCTACAGGAGAGGGGCTGCCTGATCTTATCGATACGATCCAGCGGATGACGGAAAATGAAGTGACGGAAAAAGATATTCATACGATTCCGAGACTTCCGATTGACCGTGCGTTTACCATATCCGGATTCGGGACAATCATTACCGGAACCCTGCTTGCGGGGACAATCCGGAAAGAGGATACCCTTTGCATGTATCCGATCGGAAAAGAATGTAAAATCCGGAATATCCAGGTCCACGGCGAAAATGTGGATGTCTGCTATGCCGGACAGCGTGTGGCCATCAATCTCTCCAACATCAAAAAGTCTGAGATCAAGAGGGGCTGTGTTCTTGCGCCACCGAAAAATATGAAAAATACAGATCTTCTGGACGTAAGGCTCAATGTCCTTCCATCTTCCATGAGGATCCTTACCAATAATGCAAGACTTCACCTGTTTACAGGGACAAGCGAAGTTCTGTGCCGTGCCGTCCTGCTTGATAAAGAGGAGATCGGACCGGGCGAGAGCGGCTTTGTGCAGCTGCGTCTGGAGGAGGAGATCGCCGTGCGAAGAGGCGACCGGTTTGTTGTGCGCTTCTATTCTCCAATGGAGACCATCGGGGGCGGCGTGATTCTGGAGCCGAATCCGAAATGGAAGAAGAGATTCCAGCCGGATGTGATTGAGGAACTGAAGAAAAAAGAGTCCGGCTCCTCTGCTGATGTGATCGAGCTTCATATCCGCCAGCATGACAAGACTATGGTGACAGTTGCGGAACTGGCCAAGATCACTGCGCTTGCACCGGAGGAAGTGGAGGAAGATGTAAAAGAGCTGCAGGCGGCAGGACAGATTCATGTGTTCCCTATGAAGAAAGATACCTATGTATGGCACAGAAGTTCGCAGGAGAGCATGACAGAGTCCATTTTAAAAGAGCTGGAAGGATTCCATAAGGCTCATCCGTACCGGCCGGGTATGCCGAAGGCAGAAGTGCATATGCGCTTTATGAAGCAGGTCAAGCCAAATGTATTTGACATGTATATTGAAATGCTGATAAATGAGGGAAAGATCGGACGCAGCGGAGAGTACCTCCATGCCCCGGCTTATGAGATACCAAAAGATGCGGTATTTGAGAAAGCATCCCGGACGATTCTTGAGACCTTTGAGAAAGCGGGGTATGATTTTGTCCGTTTTTCAGAGATCGTATTTCCGAAGCTCCCGGACGGAGTGAAGGAAGATGTGCTTCAGGTGCTGATTTCCGACGGAACTGTCGTAAAGATCAACGATGAAATGTATACACTGGCGTCCTATATGGAGAAAGCAAAAGCAAAGATTATTGAGAAACTTCAGAAGGACGGTTTGATTACGATTGCTGAGGTGCGGGATATGTTTGGAACAAGCCGGAAGAGCGCCAAGCCGATCCTGGAATATATGGACAGCCAGAAAGTGACTAAGAAAACAGGAGCAGAGAGCGAAAGGGTTGCATATTTATGAATTTAAAACAGTTGGAGGCATTCGTATGTGTTGCAGATAAGAAGAGCTTTTCCAAAGCGGCAAGGGAGCTGTATCTGACACAGCCGACGATCAGCGCACATATTGCCTCGTTGGAAAAGGAGCTGGATGCAAGGCTGTTTATCAGAAATACAAAAGAGGTGAGTCTGTCCGAGGATGGAACCGTTCTCTACAGCTACGCAAAACAGATGATTGATCTGGAAGAGCAGATTGAGGCATGTTTCTGCGGAGAGAGACAGTCGGATGTCAGAAAGATCACAATTGCGGCATCCACAATTCCGGCGCAGTATATTCTGCCGGGGATTTTGGCAAGGTTCATTGAGAAATATCCGAAAGAGCAGTTTAAGATCATTGAGACGGACAGTTCCAAAGTGATCGAACTGATCTCCGGGGGAGCGGCTGATATCGGGTTTTCCGGAACTGTTCTCGAGAGGAAGTTCTGCAAATATATTCCTTTCTATAAGGATGAACTGATTATCATTATGCCGAATACGGAAAAGTATCAGGCGCTTATGGAGCAGGAAAATCTGGACTGGCTGAAATCAGAATCCTATATCATGAGGGAGGAAGGATCCGGGACACGAAAGGAAGCGGAAAAACAGCTGAAACGCTACGGGATCGATGTGGATCAGCTTACCGTAGTCGCAAGTATGGAGAGCCAGGAGGCAATTAAACGTTCCGTCATGAACGGAATGGGAATTTCCATTATCTCCAGACTGGCAGCGGAAGAAGAGGTCAGAACAGGAAAGGTGCTTTGCCGCAAGGTGCCGGGTGAAGGAGAAGGCCGGGACCTGAATGTCGTTTACAATAAAAACTTTCACCTTTCAAAATCCGCTGAGCGGTTTATTAAAGTAGTGAAAGAAATGTATCAAATTCACAAGTAATTACAGATTGCCAATTTATAGAATGTTTCTATAAATTGGCAATTTTCATAGGGTTTTTAAATTAGACTGGATTTGATAAAAAAGATATACTAGAGGTAATGGGAGGGAGAGACTATGATTTATCTTGATAATGCGGCGACTACGATGCATAAGCCGCAGGAAGTGATCGATGCGGTTGTAAATGCAATGGGTTCCCTTGGAAATGCAGGGCGAGGTGCCAATACAGCATCTCTGGGGGCGGCGCGGATCATTTATGAAGCAAGAGAGCGCCTGGCAAAGCTCTTTGGTGCGGAGGATCCGAAGCAGATCGCGTTTACATCCAATTCTACCGAAAGCCTGAATACGGCAATCCGGGGATTGATAGATCCTGGAGATCATGTAATTACGACTGTGTTGGAGCATAATTCTGTCCTCAGGCCGATCTATGATCTTCAGGAAAAAGGAGTGGAAGTGACCTTTGTAAAGAGTGATGACAAGGGCAGGATCTGTTATGAAGAGATCGAGCAGGCAATCCGTCCAGAGACAAAGGCCATCGTGACGACACACGGATCCAATCTGACGGGAAATCTGGTTGATATTGGAAGGATCGGAAAGATGGCACATGACCATGGTGTTCTCTATATTGTGGATGCATCCCAGACGGCGGGGGTTTTCCCGATTGATGTCAAAGCCATGCATGTGGATGTACTCTGCTTTACAGGACACAAAGGACTCCTGGGCCCGCAGGGAACCGGTGGGCTTTATGTGAGAGAAGGACTGAAGATTCGTCCGCTGAAGATGGGAGGAAGCGGAGTACAGACATACAATCATCATCATCCGTCTGAAATGCCGACGGCACTGGAGGCAGGCACACTCAACGGGCATGGAATCGCAGGACTGAATGCGGCACTCGGCTACATCGAACGTGTTGGGATTGATACGATCCGCAGAACCGAGCAGAAGTGGATGCGGATGTTTTACGAGGGGGTAAAAGATATTCCCGGCGTGAAAATCTACGGTGATTTCGAGACGGAAGAGAGATGCCCGATCGTTACACTGAATATCGGGGATTATGATTCCGCGGAAGTCAGCGACGAACTTCTGATGACGTACGACATTTCCACGAGACCGGGCGGACACTGCGCGCCTTTGATGCATGAAGCGCTCGGTACGGTAGAACAGGGATCCGTACGCTTCAGCTTCTCCCATTTCAATACTGAGGAAGAGATTCAGACTGCCATCCGTGCAGTAGAAGAACTCGCGAAAGAAGAATAAGGAACAGGAGGAAAGAGAATGAATTTATCTGACTCAAAGAAAAAACTGGCGCTTGCCGGCGTTGTCTGCGGTATTGTTGCTGCAGTTCTGGCTGCAACAGGAAACCCGGCGAATATGGCGATCTGTATCGCATGTTTTGTCAGGGACACTGCAGGAGCTCTGAAATTCCACAGCGCGGCGGCAGTACAGTATGCCAGACCTGAAATTGTAGGAATTGTGCTGGGAGCATTTGCGATCTCATTAGCGACAAAGGAATACCGGTCTACCGGAGGATCTTCTCCGATGATCCGTTTTGTCCTTGGAATGATCATTATGATCGGTTCTCTTGCATTCCTTGGCTGCCCGCTTCGTATGGTACTCCGTATGTCAGCAGGTGACCTGAATGCATGGGTTGCCCTGATCGGATTTGCTGCCGGCGTTGCAACAGGAGCATTTTTCCTGAAGAAAGGATTCAGCCTTGGACGGGCACATGAGACCAATGCCGCAAGTGGTACAGTACTTCCGATTCTGATGGTGGGAATTCTGATTTTAAGCGTATGCACAACACTGCTTGCTGCATCAGAGCCGGGGGCAGGCCCGGGAGCCCTTCACGCCCCGATTCTGATTTCTCTGATCGGTGGTTTGATCTTTGGAGCTTTTGCGCAGAAATCCAGAATGTGTTTTGCGGGAAGTATCCGTGATATTATTCTTGTCAAAAGTTTCGATCTGATTTCTGTTATCGTAGGACTGTTTGCAGTTATGCTGATTTATAATATCGCAACAGGCGGATTCCACCTCGGATTCAGTGGACAGCCGATCGCACATTCCGCGCATCTGTGGAATATTCTCGGGATGTATGCGGTAGGGTTCGCGGCAGTACTTGCCGGTGGATGTCCTCTTCGCCAGCTCGTTCTGGCAGGACAGGGATCTTCCGATTCCGCAGTCACGGTACTGGGACTGTTTGTCGGCGCTGCTGTATCACATAACTTTGGACTGGCAGGCGCGGCAGCAAGTGCGGCAACTGCGGACAAGGCAGCGTCCGCAGGCGGAGTCAGCACAGCAGGTCAGATTGCAGTTGTCATCTGTATTGTCGTATGTTTCATAATTGCATTGACAAATAAGCGGAAAATGGCGAAATAGTATGGTATTTTAATGAAATGTATGTTATTCTATGAGAAAGGATGATAATGAAATGAAGGAAGTAGATGCAAGAGGACTTTCCTGTCCGGAACCGATCATGCTGACAGCAGAGGCGATCAAAGGAACGACGGAGCCGGTAAAGGTACTTGTAAGCGAACCTCATCAGAGAACGAATGTAGAGAAATTCGCGAAAGATAAAGGCAAGAAGGTTACCGTGACGGAAAAGGGCTCTGAATTTGAAATAGTGATTGAATCATGAGAAAGAAAGAATTAAAGCTGGTAGTGACATTCCATACGACAGCAGATGCTATGGCAATGGAAAAGACTTGTAAAGAACATGAAGTGAATGGCAGACTGATCCCTGTACCAAGGGCGATTTCGGCGGGATGCGGACTTGCCTGGTGTGCGGATCTTACGGACAGGGATTCGGTGCTTGACATCATGGATCAGGTGGGAATTGAACACGAAGAGCTTCACGAATGTATGGTATAATCAGGAGAAAACCGGATTTTCATTATGAAAATCCGGTTTTGCTTTTTGGGGGACAAATTTCCGCGGGGCGGGCTGTTCTGTAAAAGCAGAAAGTACAGCAAAGTCATGAAATTGAGAGGAGGAGATGATATGACATTAATGCTGAAAGTAGTTCCTGTATTTGCTGCAGCGGCACTTCTGTTTGCGGTTTATCTGGCGCTTAAGGTTTCCAGACAGGAGGCAGGAACCAGGAGAATGCGGGAAATTTCCGAAGCCATTGCGGAAGGAGCTGGAGCTTTCCTGATGGCGGAATACCGGATTCTGATAGTCTTTGTTGTAGTGCTGTTTGTACTGATCGGTATTGGAACGAGAAGCCTTGTAACGGCCGTGTGTTTTGTAGCAGGTGCTCTGTTTTCGACACTTGCCGGTTACTTTGGAATGCAGGTGGCGACAAAGGCAAATGTCCGAACGGCAAATGCGGCAATGAAATCCGGTATGAACCGGGCTCTTTCCATAGCATTTTCCGGTGGAGCCGTGATGGGGCTTTGTGTGGCAGGTCTCGGGGTTCTCGGTGTCAGCATGATTTATCTGATTACAGGAAATATTGATGTGCTCTCCGGATTCAGCTTCGGAGCATCTTCCATCGCACTGTTTGCCCGTGTGGGAGGCGGTATCTATACGAAGGCGGCAGATGTTGGCGCTGACCTGGTCGGAAAAGTAGAGGCCGGAATACCGGAAGATGATCCGAGAAATCCGGCTGTCATCGCGGACAATGTCGGAGATAATGTCGGAGACGTGGCCGGAATGGGAGCTGACCTTTTTGA
This sequence comes from Pseudoflavonifractor sp. BSD2780061688st1 E11, assembly GCF_005844125.1. Taxonomy (NCBI): domain Bacteria; kingdom Bacillati; phylum Bacillota; class Clostridia; order Eubacteriales; family Oscillospiraceae; genus Pseudoflavonifractor; species Pseudoflavonifractor sp. BSD2780061688st1 E11. The sequence goes on along the minus strand of NZ_SPHM01000023.1, from coordinate 3,316 downwards.
GTCTTATGTAGGGGCATTGATTTCGGCTCTGACACTTGGAATCGTATATCATGAGACGGCAGGCGTCGCGTATCCGCTCGTGATTTCCGGGCTTGGACTGATTGCTTCTGTTCTTGCGACCTTCTTTGTAAAAGGAGATGAAAAGTCGAATCCGCACAGAGCTCTTAAGATGGGAACGTATGTATCAAGCGCACTGGTGGTTGTTGTGTCGCTTGTCTTCAGCCTTGCGTTCTTTGGCAGCCTCAGGATGGCGGGAGCGGTGATTTCCGGTCTGGCTGTGGGCCTGCTGATCGGAATTATCACAGAAATTTATACATCAGCAGATTATAATTCGGTAAAAGAGATTGGAAAGCAGTCAGAGACAGGAGCGGCGACAACGATTATCAGCGGTATGGCTGTCGGAATGAAATCGACAGCGGCGCCGGTTCTTCTGATCTGTGTCGGTATTTTTGCGGCATACCAGTGCAGCGGTCTTTATGGAATTGCGCTGGCCGCAGTAGGAATGCTGTCTACAACGGCTATTACTGTTGCGGTGGATGCCTATGGCCCGATCGCGGATAATGCGGGAGGTATTGCAGAGATGGCGGGGCTGGACGAATCGGTCCGTCAGATTACGGATAAGCTCGATTCCGTTGGAAATACGACAGCGGCGATAGGAAAAGGATTTGCCATCGGTTCTGCAGCCCTGACCGCGCTGGCATTGTTTGTGTCCTACGCTGAGGCAGTCAGGCTGGATCAGATTGATATTCTGGACAACAGAGTTATTATCGGACTTTTTATTGGAGGAATGCTGCCGTTTCTATTCTCGTCCATGACAATGCAGAGTGTATCGAAAGCAGCATACCAGATGATCGAAGAAGTAAGAAGACAGTTTAAGGCAATGCCGGGGATTATGGACGGTACAGAAAAACCTGATTACAAATCCTGTGTGGCAATTTCTACAACAGCAGCCTTGAAGGAAATGCTGATCCCGGGAATTATGGCGGTCGCATCTCCGGTAGTAACAGGGCTGATCCTTGGAACGGGGGCGCTGGGCGGTCTTCTGGCAGGAGCGCTTGTAACCGGTGTCCTGATGGCCATTTTCATGTCCAATGCAGGCGGAGCCTGGGATAACGCAAAAAAATATATTGAGGACGGACATCACGGTGGAAAGGGAAGTGAGGCGCACAAAGCGGCAGTAGTCGGAGATACCGTGGGTGATCCTTTCAAAGATACCTCGGGGCCGTCTATTAATATTCTGATCAAACTGATGACAATTGTTTCGCTGGTGTTTGCACCGTTGTTCCTTTCGGTCGGAAGTCTTTTGTAAAAAAGAAAAAAGAGAATCCTGCATGAAAAGTGCAGGATTCTCTTTAAATACCATGAACAAATGTATCCAGTACGTGGGGCAGAAGACGCCCGCTGTACTCGGACAGGGAATATGTACCCCGGCATAATGCCCAGTCATAAATCATGGAACGCTCATACATGGCGTAAATCTTGAGCAGTTCATCGACAGTACAGCCGGGATGAAACTCTCCGGTTTCCACCGCGTGTTCCAGGATCTCTCTCAGCCAGGTAAAGTACAGACGCTGCTCGTCAAGAAGCGACCGGTGGTCTTTTGTGACAAGCTGAGAAGAATACAAAAACGAAATAAGATTAACATCAATGCTCGTTTCGATCATATGGAACAGTTCTCTGTTCAGATACAGAAGTGTATCATAGGCAGACAGATCCGGATCAATTTTTGACTGAAGATCTTCATATTTTGAGTCAAACAGATCGGAGATGGAATTCAGCAGTGCCTCTTTCCCCTTGAAGTAATGGTAAAAGGTTCCTTTTGATGTCTTGGAAAGAGCGATAATATCTTCTACGGTTGTTTTGTCATAGCCTTTTTTGTAAAAAAGATTCCATGCCGCTTTTACTATACGGCTTTTCGTGGAAGAACGTTTTCTTGGCATAAAAATCTGTGTCCTTTCTGCATGACTGTGAGGTCTAGTGACCTACGCGGAATCCGTATTTCAGCGGATCGTCCGGGTCAATGACGTAGGTGGAAAGACCTGTAACATAAGCAGATCCTGTAATCCGCGGAATAACAGCATTGTAATCGCCTACTTTTGCTTCACCGAGAATAACACCTTTGAACTGGGAGCCGATAAAGCTTTCGTATACGAAAGGTTCACCGATACCGATTTCACCTTTTGCGTACAGTGTGGCAAGTTTTGCGCTTGTACCTGTTCCGCACGGAGAACGGTCAGCCATATGATCGCCGAAGATTACAACATTTCTGCGGCTGCATCCAGGTGTATCTGTATGACAGTAGAACTCGGCAAGGTCTACAGTTGTAATGTCGAGCTCCGGATGTTTTACTTTTACTTCTTTGTTGACATTCTCCAGAAGCTTCATTCCAAAATCCTGAAGGAACGGAACAGTCTTGGAATCTACGTGAAGATTCAGAGACGGCTGTTCTGCATCGATAATGGCAAAGAAACTTCCGCCGAAGGAAATATCATAAGTAATTTCTCTTCCGTCTACGACTGTTTTGAGATTTTCTTTATAAAGGAATGCAGGTACGTTTGTCAAAGTAACGCTGACAACTTTTCCGTCTTTTACCTGAGCCTTTGTACGGATTAATCCGGCCGGAGCCTCAAGAACGACTTCTGTCTCAGGTTCTTTTGCTTCGATCAGTCCTGTTTCGATTACGGCTGTAACTGTACCGATTGTACCATGTCCGCACATGTTCAGATACTCTCCGGTATCCATGAAAATAACGCCGAAATCAGCTTCAGGGTTGACCGGTTCTGTCACAACAGCGCCAAACATGTCGTGATGTCCCCGTGGTTCAAACATCAAAGCCTGACGAAAATGATCGTAATGCTCTGCGAGATAGTTCTTTCTTTCAATCATGGTATTACCTTCCAGTTTCGGGAAACCGGAAACTACAATACGTGTAAATTCTCCGACTGTGTGTGTATCCACAGCTAAAAAAGATGCCTCAAAATTATCAAGATTTAATTTTGGGTTCAGTTCCATGATCAGATCCTCCTTAGAAAAAATACTTCATAAACTTTGATTGCCTATAGATAAAAGCGATAAATCTATCGGGCGGGACGCTGTACGGTATGCAGAAAAAAAATACCGGCGGCATAAGCCGGAAGCGGCAGGTGCCATATAGTAGACCGCATTCTAGTACGGCGTCTAGTAAGTTATTACAATTATGACTGAAAAGCCTTGAAAAGTCAACGGCTATTTGCTAAAATGTATGTGTCAAGTAATCGTTGGCACTTTTTCTTCTTTTTTTGATATCAGTTTATTTCTTTTATTTTCAGACAATTCA